>NZ_JASJVS010000055.1:0-24668 GCF_035019605.1 Undibacterium sp. 5I2
TTCCCAGTCATCTTTATTTTCCTCGTTTAGGTAATTATTCCTCCTATTGAGGTGTCCGTAAACATTAGACCATTACACGCAGCGCCGTAGGAATCCCCGTCCTTTAGGGCGGGGAGGATGTCAATTTCTTTAGTACCCACAGAAAAGCCCAATGCACCGGAGTGCTCTTGCCAAACCTTGGTGTCACTCGCGTGGTGCCGCCACAAGCTGGAGTTTTACTTTCTGTGAGCGTTGTCGAGGGGCAGCTTGTCCATGCCGGCGACGTATTGTTTGTGTTGTCCAGTGAGCGCAGTGCCACTCATGGTGAGGCGCAAAAGACGATTTCATCCTTACTCCTTACCAGGCGCGATAGCTTTGTAGTAGAGCAGGAAAAAATGTTTGAACAAAACCAGAAACGTCTCGTTGCGCTGCGCAAACGAGCAGCAGATATCGGAAGTGAGATTGCAAAAATTGATGAGCAAATTGCGATGCAAGGAGAGCGTATGCAACTCGCCGTGCAGGCATACCAACGTTATCGCGACTTACAGGAAATGAACTACATTTCAGCCGCACAGTTACAAGATGCGCAGGCTCAACGGCTGGATCAGGAGCAGCGACTAGCTGAGCTCGCTCGCATCAAGTCGGCGACCGAGCGAGAACTGATGGCAACGCAAGCAGATATCGCAGATTTGGAATTACAGGCACAACGTGATGCGGCTGCGGTACAACGTAACCTCAGTTCTGTCGAACAAGATTTCACTGAGAATGAAGCGCGCCGCGAGCTACTGGTACGCGCACCGCAAGATGGCACGGTCACCGCTATCACAGCGACGGTTGGGCAAACGGTGACGCCGAATACCGCGATCGCCGCGCTGATACCGGCCGGCTCGCACTTGGAAGCGGAGATTTATGCACCATCACGTTCTGTAGGATTTGTTCAGCCTGGCATGTCTGTGTTATTACGCTACCACGCGTATCCCTATCAGAAATTCGGTCAATTCAAAGCGACGGTGCGCGAGATCGCAAGCAGTGCCTTGAGGCCCGAGGAATTGCCATTCGCGGTTTCGTCTGCTATTAGCTCGGAAGCACTGTACCGAATTCGTGTCACGCTCGACGCGCAATATGTCACCGCCTATGGCCGCCGCTTGCCGCTTAAATCGGGCATGGCAGTCGGTGCCAGTATCTTGCTGGAACAGCGCCGACTATACGAATGGATACTTGAGCCTTTGTACAGTATTACCGGACGGGTATAGACGCTTGATGGCCTCTTACTAACGCGGGTTTGCGTGTTGTGTTCTTGATTTCTTTAAATATGTTGGAGCAGTATGTTCCCCGCTGCGTTTCCTGAGCTGCGCTTCTGGCGTCGCCGTCAATTGCCTGTGTTGTTGCAGACTGAAGCCGCCGAATGCGGCTTAAGCTGTTTGTGCATGGTGTCGAGCTATTGGGGTCACAAAATCGATCTGGCGAGTATGCGCCGGCGTTTTTCAATTTCCTTAAAAGGCGCGACACTGAAAGGCGTGATGGATATGGCGCAAGGCTTGGGCTTACAAACACGGCCGCTCAAGCTCGATATGCAGCATTTAGCCGAGTTAACATTGCCTTGCATTTTACACTGGGATTTGAATCACTTTGTGGTGCTGAAAAGTGTCTCACATAAACACGCGGTACTACTTGATCCCGCGGTCGGCCAACGCAGGCTAGCCTTAGAAGAATTCGCCAGACATTTTACTGGTGTAGCACTGGAGCTGAAACCTGGAGGCAGTTTTAAACCAGCTGAGGAAGTGCAAAAGTTTAGTCTACTGTCTTTGATGGGACAAGTCTTTGGCCTTTCCAGCGGCCTGTGTCAATTATTGTTTTTGGGTTTGGCTTTGCAGATTTGTTCCTTGGTGGCGCCATTTTATATGCAATGGGTGGTTGATGAAGCATTGCTTGCCGCTGACAGAGACTTGCTCACCGTGTTAGGCTGCGGTCTTCTGTTGCTGGTATTCGTACAAACTGTGATCGGTGCCGTGCGCTCGTGGGTGCTCACGGTCTTATCGACGAATTTGAATTTTCAATGGCTCGGTAATGTGTTCATGCATCTGATGCGCTTACCGTTGTCATATTTTGAGAAGCGCCATACTGGCGATATCGTTTCGCGCTTCGGCTCTATCGGCACGATACAGCAGAGCTTGACTACCCAATTCGTTGAAGCGGTGATTGACGGCGTGATGGTAATGGGTACGCTGGTCGTGATGCTTTTGTATAGCCCGCAGCTGAGCGCGATCGCTAGTCTGGCGGTACTGCTCTATGTTCTACTACGCTTTAGTATTTTTCGGCAATTGCGTGAAGCGACTGCCGAGAAAATTGTCCATGCGGCGAAGCAGCAAACGCATTTCATGGAATCGGTGCGCGGTGTGCAAAGTATTCGTCTGTTCAATCGAGTTGAAGAGCGACGTTACAGCTGGATGAACAATCTCAGTGACCAGTTCAATGCCGAATTGCGCATCGCTCGTATAACGGTATCGTATCAAACGGCCAATACGCTGCTATTCAATGCTGAAAGGGTTATTGTCATTTGGCTGGCAGCGCTGGCGGTGCTCGATAATCGTTTTTCTATTGGGATGCTTAGTGATTGGTGGCGTGCGACTCAAACAATTGGGCCTGCATAATTATCGCCGCTTACTCGGTACGGTCATGCAGGACGACCATTTATTTGCGGGTTCGATTGCTGACAATATCTGCTTCTTCGATCCGGAACCTTCTCAACAACAGATAGAATATTGTTCACAACAAGCGGCTATACATCATGAAATTGTTGCGATGCCCATGGGATATCATACTTTAGTCGGCGACATAGGCAGTGGCTTGTCAGGTGGACAAAAACAAAGAATATTATTGGCGCGTGCCTTGTATAAACAACCGAGCTTATTGGTGCTTGATGAAGCGACCAGCCACCTTGATATCGATAATGAACAAGCGGTGAACGCAGCGATTGCACAATTAGCCTTGACGCGTATCTTGGTCGCGCACAGGCCAGAGACGATTGCGATGGCCGAGCGAATTCTAGTGTTGCAGGATGGCGTGATCGTGCAGGACATCGTGGCACCTCGTTTTGCACCGCAATCATAGCAGGGGGAGGAAGATAATCACGTCAGGCTGGTCGTTTATTGTTTCCCGACCACGCCGAGCGGAACAGCTGATTTTTGTATGATTTTAATTTAAAAAACGCATTATCTTTTTTGCATAAGCTCCAATTTGGTCGGAAACGTTATGGTCGGCTGAGTTTTTAATTAACTGTCTACATTGTTTGCTGACTGAATTGGCTGCAACGTTTTTTTTGTAAGCAACTCAGAAATTAAAACCAGCGATTTGTTTCTATCGGTGAAGGTAGTATTTCTGAGATTGTTACATGCCAGATCGAGCAAGTGTTGGCTGGAACGCACAGTGATGTATTTGGAAAAAGAGGCCAGTAAGCGAAATGCCGAATTTCTGACGCTGGCGTCTTCGTCTGCAAGATAGGTCTCAGCAATGCGGATTGCCCGATTTGGATCGCCGAGAAAATTAAGTAAATTGATGACATTTTCTCTCTCTTCTGAAATGCAGCTTGCTACTTGATTGTCGATTCTCGACATATGCAGACTTATTTCTCGGTACAAAGCTAAAGCAAATTCGTGGAGTTCAGAATGACGATAATCCAAAAAATGATTGTCATTGATATATTCGGAAATAGGGCCCGACTCAGGCGAAGCAAGTTGTTTTTCTAAAGTCAGCTTCCAATTTTCCAATAAAATTACCGATTCTGGAGGCAAGACCTTGACTTCTGAGCAGTAGCGATCAGGAATAGAATCGCTGTTCTCAAGATCAGAAATTTCAACTACGTAGAGTGCGCTTGCTCCTTCCATAGAAATTCCGCGACAATTAATTTTTGCCGTTTTGTATTTAGTTCTGATGCGATTGCAGGCTGAACGAAGGAGTGGATCTGACAGCGCAGCAGTAAAGCCCGGTCGAAGTCCTGAGACTTTTTTTACCTCATTGATCTGGTCAAATTGATTTGTGATTACCTCAATGTCAACCCACTTTAAGGCGACATCGCTGGCTGTGCGATCTGAGGCCGTGACATGACACGAAAAGAAGAAAATGCATAGAATGAAAATAATCTTCATATTTTTCAACAACACTGCTTGATCGAAATTGAATCCTGTACCCGATCATTCTACTCGCAGCAGCCAGCGCCGCAACCATTGCAGATTGCTGGTAGTGCTACGCAGTTGTACCCAGGCGGCGTTGCGGGCGCTGCCCTGCAGTTGCGTTAAGTTTTGCGCAGTGCGGCGCAGTTTCGCTATATCGACCAGGTTCTCCAAGGCCGTTGGCAAGCGCTCTAATTCGTCCTGCAACTGCCGTGCTACAGCTTGCAAATTCTGCGTTTGCAGTTGTTGTGCCAACCATGTATCCAATCCCATATCTTTGCTACGCTTCCATTGCACCATGGGCGGTGCGATGCCCTCCATGGCACGTCGGTGTAAATAGCGCCCCATGCCGCCGGGGCCGAATTTTTCCAGCGATGGGGTCGATAAATATTGCTGTATCAAACGGACATCCAACAAAGGCCAGCGGTATTCGACGCCATATAGGGCCGCGAGCAGCGAACAATTTTCCAAGCGCGTGGGAATAAAGGCAGCCACCAAGCGATTCTGTAACACGAAATCGTTGATACGGCGATACGGTGCGTCATCGATGGCGCTGTCCATATAGGCCGCTGCCAAATCAAGTTGTTCCACCACTTCAAGGTGCAGCGGCTGATAAGCCCAGCGCTGGGCATAAACAGTTTGCAAGGATTCATCGTTGCTGGCGCGGCGCGGTGTCAGCAGACGTTTGGCCAGGCGTAAGCTGCGAGTCAGCGGATTGCCGGGCATGAGGCGATACAGATTGCGCCAATCGCCTTGGTCCAGCAATTCATGGAATAAGTGATGGCCGGGGTTGGTCACCGCTTCATCGCCACCGAAACCGGACAGTAAAGTGGTGACGCCGAATTGGCGACAGAGTTGGTAAAACGGAAAATGTGCGTAAGCATTGCCATGTTCGGCCGGGTAGCCCAATACCGTCAGCATGTGGTCGATAGTGTCATCGTCCGGCTTGGCAAAGCCTGATAGCAGATGCTGGTGCTCGATGCCATGCATGCGGATGGTGGCGTCGATGTGGCTGGCTTCCTGCTCTTGCATGGCAATGCCGAAGCTATGTATGCGCGGCGCTCCGGCCAATTGCGCTGCCAAACCGGTAATTGTGGCGGAATCGATGCCACCGCTGTTTTCGCAGCCGATCGGATGCTGCGCATCCAAGCGACAGGCCAGGGCCTGTTCCAGTTGCTCACGGTAAGCACTGAGCCAATGCGGATCGAGACGTCGGCTAGTCGGTGCATCATCGCGCCAACTGAAATAGGCGCGCATGGTGTAACCGGTTTGATTGAGCACTGCCAGATGCCCGGGCGGGAGTTTCTTGATTTCGCGGTAGCCGGTGGCGGTATGGCTTTGTGAAATGCGCAGCAAAAAGCGCGCGGCCCAGTCCATATCGCGCTGGGCTTGGCGGTCCGGTAAATGTAACAAGGCGGCCGGGCTCAATGCCACGGCTAACAAATCCGGATCGAGGCGATAATACAGCGGCCGCACACCGAGCGGATCGCGTGCCAGCAGTACCGTTTCGCGTTGCGGATCGTAAAGGGCAAAGGCAAAGTCGCCGATCAGACGTGCTACACAGCCTTCCTGCCAGCGCGCATAGGCGGCCAGCAGTAATTGTCCATCGGAGTGCGCATTGTCGAGGCAGACGGGGAGGCCAAGCTCGGCCGCCAGCGCGCTGCGATTATCGATACGCAACCAGGCCAGTAGTTCGCAGCCGCTGTTTGCGCAATGGATTGCGCCGAGCAGGGGGGGCGTATCGGTCGTGGCGAGGCAGGCCCCGCGCGCCTCTGCTGAGCGCCCGCGACGTCGCGCAAACAGAGCGGGAAAGCGCGCGTCGATGGCTTGCTCAGTACGATTAAATAATAACAGTGCCACGTGATGGGAGCTTATTGACAATGCAGCATGGGCAAGCGCGGCCTGGGCCGATGGGTGCAACTGTGCTGTGCCAAGTTCAAGAACCCGGGCCGGAGGTGATTGTTTCGCCACCACCGTGAGCTTTACCCTCGGTTTCCTCATTTGACAAATAAACCAATTGCGGGGCCAGATAAGGGCGACGTGTCGGCTGGTCTGGTACCACAGCGATGGTTGGTGCAGTGTGTTGCGTGAGCATAGTAGGGGTGGTCATATCATTACCCTGTGGAAATAAATGCTTTATTCTATCAACAAAAATGGGCTACGTTGTCGTAATTTTCTGGAAATTTTCAGCGCGGCGGCGCTCGAGTCGGTATGTACTTACCCTATCACATTGACATCATGCTTTAGCATTTCTCGGCTATGCTGAGCAGACCAGCTTATTTTTTGAAAGTTACTGATGCCTTCCAAGTTCGTCCGTCTGTTTTTAGTCGCCGGCACGCTGATCACGCCATTTTGTGTCGCTGCACAGGAAAACCGTATTGATCAAATCCGCCCCGATGCGCCGGCACTGGCGGCTTACGGGGCCAGCCGCAGCGGTGTGACGACGCTGCATCTGACGCATCCGGGCCAGCTCGACATCCTCCACACCAAGGCCGGTGCCGCGCCGGTCTTGTATGACCGGCCCTTGACGGTGGAGGTCTGGTACCCGGCGACAGTGAGTGCGTCAGGCAGCGCCGCTGCCGGCCCGACCTACCGTACCGTCTTGCGGGATGGGAAGACCGCTGTCAGTTTGTCCGGCCAGGCGGTGCGCGATGCCTCACCCGATAAGGCGCATGGCCCGTATCCGCTGGTGATCGTGTCGCACGGTTACCCGGGCAACCGCTTCTTGCTCAGTCATTTGACCGAAAATTTGGCCAGCAAAGGCTATGTAGTGGTGGCGATCGATCATACCGACAGCACGTATGAGGATATGCAAGCATTTTCCAGTACCTTGCTCAACCGTTCGCTCGATCAGTTGTTTGTGCTTGAGCAGATGGCGGCTTTGAATAAAAATGATGTTGGCGGCCGCTTCGCCGGTGTGATCGATGCCGATCAGACGGCCTTGATCGGTTATTCCATGGGCGGCTATGGGGTGCTCAATACCATAGGCGGCGGGCTCAGTGCCACTGCAGTCAACAGTGCTTTGGTGCCGAACCAAGCACTGGCAATTCGGGCGGCCGGCAATGCCAGTTATGTAGCCTCGCTCGATCCCCGTATCAAGGCGGCTGTCGCCTTTGCCCCTTGGGGCTGGAATGCCGGTGTCTGGGATCGTGCCGGCTTGGCCGGGATTCATACCCCCGTGTTGTTCATCGCCGGCAGTGCCGACGATGTCTCTGGTTATGCGCCCGGTGTGCGCGACCTGTTTGAAGGCAGCGTGCAGGCCGAACGTTATTTGCTGACCTTTGAACAGGCCAATCACAACGCCGGTGCACCGATGCCGGCACCGAAAGAAGCCTGGAGCATTTTGCCAGGGCAAAAAAAATCGGTGGCCGACCATTATATGGATGCAGTGTGGGATAGCGTCAGAATGAATAATATTTCACAGCATTTCGTGACGGCGTTTTTGGGAAAATATTTGAACAAGAATGCCGCGATGGACGCTTACCTGAACTTGCCGGAGCAGGCCAGCGCCGGGCTCTGGCGCGTCGATGCCAATGGCCAGCCTAGCGCGGAACATACCTACTGGAAGGGTTTTCCGGAACGTACTGCGGTAGGTTTGCGCTTGGAAAAGAAAGCGGCGCAGGTGCTTCCTCAGGTGCTTCCTTAAGTACTGACTTGCGCGCGCACATTCTTCGCCGCTGTCACAGCGGTGGCGTTGATCTTGAATGCTTGTTCTAAATCGCTGACTTCAGCACGCAGGGCCAACGCAATTTGCAGTGCCGTGGTGTCAGCAAAAATCTGACCAGGATTCGAAACACCGGCCTTCAGAGGCTGTCGCAAAAGTCTGATGGACGTTTTTTACACCGGAAACACCGCATACCGCAACCTCGTCATTCCCGCATGCTTTTGGCGGGAACCCAGTGTCGTTTTCAGCACTGAAAGCACTATAATTTCTGGCATTTTCAGTTAAGTACGAACGCCGCTGGATTCCTGCCAAAAGCGCGCAGGAACGACGTGGCCACCAGCCGGGGTAATGATAGCGACTGAAAACCCTGTTGCGACGATCCCTTAAATTGTTCAAACCGGCCGGGATTAAGCCAGCGCGCCTCACTACCGAATTAACGTTCGCGATGTTGCCAACTGGTCGCCAGTCACCGCGGCATTGCGACCTTGCCGCTTTGGGCCGCACACAATTATCTTAAACGCGCTTATGTATTCGCTCAACCGATCACGGCGCAAAGATTGACCGGGCGTCTCTATGCAGCGTGCTTGCCTGAGATGTCGGCCAAACTGTATCTGAGCGATTTTGTGCAAACAACGCGTGAAAGCTGCTATTTAAATTTACCTGGGGTCGAATTGCTGTGAGAATATCCGAGTCAGTATGACAGCAACCTAGTGAAATTTTTTTTTGGAGTGTGATGTGAAGTGTTACCTCGTTTGCGTATGGTTGCGATGCCTGTTTTGCGCACTCTTGTTGATGTTTGGTGGTGCCCGTGCAGAAGTACTTGTGTTGCACACGGCTGCGCAAGAAGCCTCGGCACCGAAGTTTATCGCTTTGAGCGGCAGCGCTCAGGGTGCGGTTGGTGGTTTGTGTATCGATATCTTGCGTGCGCTGGAAAAGCAAGACCCTGAGTTGCGCTTTCAAGGTGATCAGGTCTGGCAACCGCGCCTGCGGATAGAGCGGGCCATGGCTGATGGACAGCTTGATGTGTTTTGCGGCGTGCAGAAAAACCGCCGCAATCGCGCTCACTACCAATGGCTGGAGACGCCCTTGTTTGAGGTCGATTATCTGTTGGCGGTACGGGCCGACGATACCGTGGCGGTAGCGAATTGGGAGGATATCCGCCGGCTTGGGAAGGATGGCGTGATTCTGGCCTTGTATGGTTTCGGTGTGGTTGATCGACTGGAGCAGTTAGGCGGTTTGCAGGTCGATGCCAGCGCGACCTCTTCGCTGTCGAATTTGAAAAAGCTACGGGCCGGTCGAGCACGTTTTTATTGCCATCGCTCGCCAGGTATCAAGAATGAAATCAGCAAGGCCGGCATGAGCGGAGAAATCAGATTGCTGGAACGGCCGCAGTTACACGAAATCTTTTATATGGGCTTGGCACTCAATTTACGGCCTGAGGTGGTCGCCAAACTCGCTGCGGCACTACGAGCATTGAAACAAAATGGCGAACTCAAACGACTCGCCGATCGCTATGCCGAATGATACGGGCCGGCGCTGCCGAGTGCCGCTGGCAGCGCCGGCTTGAGCGAATTATTTATAGACACCGCAACCGATGATCAGCTCACCGTATTTTTCTATGTAAGTCGACTTGGCATCAACCGATTTGGTGAGCGGGTTAGGCCATTTGTACTGCAACCAGCCGCTACCTTTGGTGGCGGCCATCTCGAGCATGGTTTTGAACAAGAACTTGCCGTCGGCATCTTTCATTTCCAGCACATTTTTATCGATGATGTTTTTGATCGCGCCATGGGCCACCATCTTCCCTTGCAGGTCGATGGCAAAGATATACAAATCGCGGTCGCTGAAGCTGCCTTGTGGTTTGCTGAATTCTTTGAGGCTGCTTTCTCTGCCATTGGTTTTGACATACTCGACGGCTTTTTTTACCAAGGCCAATGCGGCCGCCTCATCCCCTTTGCTTTGTGCTGATGCACTGAGGGGTAAGCTCAGCAGAGCGCTGAGGAGTAACAGTGGCAAGCTGAAAGTAAATAATTTTGACATCGTGGTCTCCTTGCTGATTGTGCTTATTGCAGCGCTCTGTGGCGCTGGATCGGGGCAGGTAATCCGTGTTAAAAGATTTCCTTTGGGAAATATAGTACGCTTGGTATCGAAGCGCAATGTCTTGAACTGTGAAATTTGTTGACATACCGGCCTGCTGCTGTAGCGCTGCAGTTCAGCGTGCGAAGCGCTATCGGTAAGCTTGCTGGCTGGTCCCGAGCTACTGGCGGAAATGCCGCGGCAGTGATTCTTCCGAGCCGAAGCCGGCCAGTTCCGCGACCTGATTCAACGGAATGTGTGGTGATGCGAGTAAAGCAGCCGCCACACCGGTGCGCTCGCGTATCAATCAGGCCATCGCTCCCGGACCCGACGGCCGCATGGAAATGGCGTTGCAGGCTGCGCTGGCTCAGGCAGACTTATTGCTCCATCGAGTCTACACTGTGGCTTGGGCCGGGTGTGCGCGCAGCCAAGAGCAGTACCAAGCCACCCGTTGTAAGCGTGTGAGCGACACCGCCGTCTTGGTCTGCGATCGTGCCTTGCGAGTAAATACTAAGATCCTAACGAGCGGAGCGGATATCGAGTTAAAATGATGCATCGGAAACAATGGACGGAATTTACTTCCGTCCATTGTTTTTTGTTATTCGGCCGCGTCGGTACGATGATTGAATCAACCAAAAAGAGTGAGGACTTACATGCTCAGTGCGAACGGTTTGACTTGCCTGCGCGGAAAACGGCAACTGTTCAGCGGTTTGAGTTTGGCGCTGGTGCCCGGCGAATGGCTGCATATTCGCGGTGATAACGGTGCAGGTAAAACCAGTTTGTTACGCATGTTGGCCGGCTTGAGCGAGCCAACTGCCGGCAGCGTTGCTTGGGATGGCCGCGATATCGCGACTTGTCCGGAAGAATTTCATCGCCACTTGCTGTTCCTCGGTCATCATGAAGCGCTCAAGGATGAATTGAGTGCACTGGAAAACCTGCTGCTGGCGGCCGCCTTGGATGGCCAGGCGCTGGGTGCGGTGGAAGTGTGCGCCGCCTTGGCGCGCTTCGGCTTGCGCGGGCGTGAACAACTGCCGGTTGGCTGTCTGTCGGCCGGACAAAAGCGCCGCGTGTTATTGGCCCGGCTGTTGACGCGCCATGCCACGCTGTGGATACTCGATGAGCCGTTCACCGCACTCGATGTGGCGGCCGTGGCAGCCTTGTCGGAATTGATTACCCAGCACTTGAGCAGCGCTGGCATGGTGATCATGACCAGCCATCAAGCCATCGGCTTGGCGGCGGGAAAGGTGCTGCAACTATGACGGCTTTTCTCACCGCGATCCGGCGCGACTTGTTGTTGGTCATGCGTCGCAAAAGTGAAACCCTGACTGCTTTGTTCTTCTTTGTGGTGGTCACCAGCCTGTTCCCGTTAGCTATCGGTGCCGACCCGGCCTTGCTGAGGAAAATCGCACCTGGCATCATCTGGGTTGCGGCATTGCTGTCGGCAATACTCGGTTTGCATAAAATGTTTGCGGCAGATTATGCCGACGGCACCTTGGAACAAATGGTGCTCTCTCCCAGCCCCTTGTTTGTGCTGGTCGGCGGTAAAATCGTCGCGCACTGGCTGGTGGCCGGTTTGCCGCTGGTCTTGCTGGCACCGTTGATGGCCTTGCAGTTTGATGTCAGCGCGGCCGATTTGCCGGTTTTGCTGTTGTCGCTGTTAATCGGCACACCGGTGCTGTCGCTGATCGGTGCCATCGGTGCTGCGCTCACGCTGGGGGTGCGTGGCGGTGGTGCCTTACTCAGTTTGCTGGTGCTGCCTTTGTATATACCGGTGTTGATTTTCGGTGCTGGTGCGGTGAGTGCGCACAGTGCCGGACTCGCTGTCAGCGGTCATTTTTCAGTATTGGGCGCGCTGCTGGCCTTGACATTATTTTGTGCGCCATGGGCGACCACCGCAGCCATAAGGATAGCGACAGAATGAACAATAAATTTTTCAATTGGTTTACATTTTCCAGTCCGGCATATTTTTTCGACTTAGCCGGAAAATTCATCCCTTGGTTCTGGGGCTTGGCCGCGCTGTTCGCGCTGGCCGGCTTGTGGCTGAGTTTTTTTGTCGCTCCGGTCGACGCCGTACAGGGTAACGGCTATCGCATTATCTTCATTCATGTGCCAGCTTCCTGGATGTCGATGTTCATCTATCTGGTGATGGCCGCCTGGGCTGCCGTCGGCCTGATTTTCAATACTCGCTTGTCGGCCATGATGGCACAGGCGCTGGCACCGACCGGTGCTTTGATGACTGTGCTGTCGCTGTGGACCGGGGCTTTCTGGGGCAAACCGATGTGGGGTGCCTGGTGGATCTGGGATGCACGGCTGACTTCGGAATTGATTCTGCTGTTTCTTTACCTCGGCTTTATCGCCTTGCAAGCGGCGATTGATGACGCGCGCCGCGCCGATAAGGCTGGTGCTATTTTGGCACTGGTCGGGGTAGTCAATGTGCCGGTCATTTACTTTTCTGTCATATGGTGGAATACCCTGCACCAAGGAGCCTCGGTGTCGCTGAGTAAGGCACCGGCCATGGCCAACACCATGCTGCTGGCGATGCTGCTGATGGCGCTGTGCCTGTGGATGTACACGATTGCGGTGTCGCTGATGCGGGTGCGTGCGATTATTCTGGAGCGCGAAGGCGAAGCCGACTGGCTGCGCCAAACACTGGGAGCAAAATCATGATCTGGCATTCGCTGGCCGAATTTTTCGCCATGGGCGGTTATGCCCTGTATGTCTGGAGCAGTTTCGGCATGGCTGTGCTGCTGCTGGTGCTGGAACCTTGCTTGCTGCGACGTCGCTATACCGCGGCAGCGCTGCGCTTGGAACATGAATGGATGGCTCAACACTCTAGCGAGGAAATGAAGTGAAACCGAGAACCAAACGCAGCCTCATCATCGCTGCCGGATTGTTATGCTTGGGCGTGGCGGCGACGCTGATCCTCAATGCGCTCAACAGTAATATCGCTCTTTATATCACCCCGAGTGAGGTAATTGCAGGCCAGGCACCGAGTGGAAAAGCGTTTCGCATCGGCGGTCTGGTCAAACAAGGCTCGCTCACACGTGAGGAACTGGTGGCGCATTTTGTCGTGACTGACTTACGCAGCGATATAGCCGTCGCCTATACCGGTATTTTGCCGGATCTGTTTAAAGAAGGTAAGGGCGCGGTGGTACAGGGTAGGCTAGAGCGTGACGGTAGTTTTGTCGCCAGCGAAGTGTTGGCCAAACATGATGAAAACTATATGCCTCCAGCCGCTAAAAAAGCCTTGGAACAAGCCGGACAACCGGCAGATAAGCTCAAGCCGTGAGCCCTGAAACGGCGTGTTTTTCTTATATCGCGGCGCTCAGCTCCCAGCATCGGCTTAGTGCTGCGCACTGGCTCCCAGCGGCTTTGCCGGCTCACCGGGGTGATCCCGGTCGGGCCGCTTCCATGGGTCGATATGAGTCATCAGGTTAAGCACGCGGTGATGCTGCATCACGCGCAGACGGGCGGCCACCGCGATATCGTGCCCGGCTTCGACGGTAATGAGGGCATTGACTTCAATATGCGCATCAACCACGATCATATCGCCCATTTTACGGGTATTGACGTCATGTACGTCGATCACGCCCGGGGTTTGCGCCAAGGTGGCACGGATCGCCGCGACCTCTTCTTCGTCGGCGGCACGGTCCATCAAATCATTGAGGGCATCCCAGCCGAATTGCCAACCCATTTTAGCGACCATGAAACCGACGATGGCTGCGGCGATCGGGTCGAGCAGGGGATAGCCAGCCAAGTTACCGATAATGCCGAGCGCTACCACCAACGAGGAGGCGGCATCGGAACGGGCGTGCCAAGCATTGGCCACCAGCATGCTCGATTTGACTTTTTCTGCCACTGCCAACATGTAGCGGAACAATAATTCTTTAGCAACCAAGGCGACGCCGGCTACCCATAAGGCCAGTACATGGACTTGCGCGATGGTTTCCGGCGCTTCGAGTTTTTTGAAGGCAGCCCACAACATGCCGCAACCCACCGCCAACAGTAACAGTCCGAGTGCCAGCGAGGCACCGGTTTCAAAACGATGGTGGCCATAAGGATGCTCGGTGTCGGCATCTTTTTGGCTGTGTCGATTGGCGAACAGCACGACAAAGTCGGCCACCAAATCTGACAAGGAATGTACACCGTCGGCAATCAAACCTTGCGATTTACTGAAAATACCGGCGCAAATTTGCGCCACCGTCAATACCAGGTTGACCGCGACGCTGACCCAAGTGCTGCGGGCCGTCGCTGCCGTACGGGCGGCGGTACTGTATTGCGGATCATCGTGTTCGTTGGCGATATCGTTATTGAGCATCATGGAGGGGAGCTAAAGTGTGGAGTCAGGAAGTAGCAAAGCAGACTATTCGTGGCACTATTGTACGGGGCATGGCATATTGATGCACTGCATGATTGCAAACAATTTTTTTGATCGTGGTCTCTATGATAAAACTTGCACGCGCCAGCGTCAGCACTTTTTGTGCTTCAATTTTGCTGTTGATGGTGCTGGTGGGGGCACGCAGCAGTGCCGCCGCCACGCTGGAACTGCAACTGCATGGTGGCACGCACACGCTGAGCGATGCGCAATTGCGCGCCATGCCAGGCTGGCAGACCATCGTCATCGACACCGATCCAGCCTATCACGGCCGCCACAGCTATCAAGCCTTACCGCTCAAAGTCTTGTTGCCGGCTTTGCCGGCGCAAGGAAATCTGTTGTTTACGGCAAACGATGGGTTCGTCGCAACCATCCCGAATGCCAGCTTTCTCGGTAAGGCGCAAGCTTGGCTGGCGCTGGAGAACCCGGCCGCACCGTGGCCAGCACTCGCCGCAGGCAAGCCCAGTGCCGGGCCCCTGTATTTGATTTGGACCGATACCGCCGGGGCGCATATTTCCAGCGAACAGTGGCCGTATCAAATCGCAAAAATAGCAGAAACGCAAGCCTTGGAGCAGCGCTACCCGCAATTGCAAGTGCATGCCGATGCCGCGGAACAGGGAGGTGCACTGCGCGGCTTACAAGTATTTGCTAAGAATTGCGCCACCTGCCATAGTTTGAATGGCGGCGGCGATGCGCATATCGGGCCAGATTTGAATCTGCCCTACAGTCCGACCGAGTATTTTGAGGCCGGCATGCTGCGTCGTTTGATTCGTCAGCCGGCGGCAGTGCGCAGCTGGGCGCAATCGAGCATGCCCGGTTTTTCGGTCGAGATCATCAGCGCTCAGGAGCTCGACGATTTGCTGTTATATTTGCGCCAAATGGCGCGTCAACGTCAGCCTTGAAACAGACGCTAGCGCTCCGGCTTACCGCGACTCATCACGATCACGCATACGGCCGACACCAGCATGAGCAGCAAACTGATGGCATTGACCACTGGCGTAGCCCCTTCCTTCATGCGCCCGTAGATCATTACGGTGAGCGGTGCATCGCTACCGGTCAGCATGTAGGTGGTGTTGAAATTCTCGAACGATAACAGAAACGCCATGATGGCGGCACCGGCCAAGGCTGGTCGCAAATACGGCAGCAAAATGGTGAAAAAGATGGCGCTGCGACTGGCACCGAGATTCTGCGCCGCTTCTTCCAAGCTGATATCAAAACGTTTGAGGCGCGCGCTGATCGTTAACGTGGCAATCGAGGCGATGTACGACACTTGACCTAATGTGACCAGTACCAAGCCAGGTCGTAGAAAATCAAGTTCCAGACCGAGATAGTCGTCGGCAAACTGGGCTAATTGGCTCATCAGGGCGAGAATCGAAATGCCGAGTATCACACCCGGTATCACCAAGGGTAGTAACATCGCCAGTGCCAGCGCTGGCTGGCCGCGAAAGCGAAAGCGCTCGAGCAAAAAGGCATTGCCGGTGCCGAGCACAAGACTGATCAGACTGACTGCGCAAGCGACTTGCACACTGTAACGCAAGCTGGTGAGCAGTTCGGTATCGAAAAACACGCCGGTGCGCTCGTGTTGGCCATCGGCGAAAAACCAATCCCAAGTCCAACCATGCCATGGTGGCATCGGGTAGGCGGCATCGTTGAAGGCAAACATGACCACCACAGTCAGCGGTAAAAACAGAAATAACAGAAACGCCGCCAGATAAATACGACGGGCGCTGCGTAGCGCGAGCGATTGTGGAATGCTGTTGATCATGTGCGCCTCATGACATCGGCAAATGATTGGCCGCTCAATTTCAAACCACAAAATACCAGCAGAGTGGAGAGAGCCAGCAACAGGAAGGCAAATGCTGCCCCTTGTTCCCAATTAAACCGCGTGATGAATTGGGTATAAATTTGTTCGGTGAACCACATGGAATTTTTTCCTCCCAATAACACCGGCGTGAGGTAATTGCCTAGCGTGAGCATGAATACCATGATGGTGCCGGCAGCTATGCCTGGTGCCGCATGGGGAATGATAATCTCACGCAAGATATTGAAGCCTTGGCCACCGAGGTCATAGGCGGCTTCGATCAGGCTGTCGTCTAAGGTTTCGAGTGCGTTGATCAGTGGTATGAGCATGAACAGCAGCGAGGAATACACGAGTCCGAGCAGGATGGCACCGTCGTTGTAAAGCAATTCGACCGGGCTAGTGGTGAGGCCGCATGCTTGCAGCAATTGCGGCAGCACCCCGTTAGCGCGCAGCAGTATCATCCAGCCCAAGGTTCTGACCATTTCGCTGATCCAAAACGGCATGAGGACGAGTGCAAACAAGCAGACTTTGCTACGACCGCGGGCAATTTTTGCGATATGCCAGGCCACCGGAAATGCCAGCACCAAGGACAGCGCCGTCGCACTGAGTGAGAGTACGGCGGTACGCACGAAGGTGTGCCAGTACAGCGGCTCATTGAAAAAGGTCGCGTATTGGCTTAGGCCGTAGGTATATTGTTGTGGCGCGACGCGTATTCGCAAAGAGAGGATGAGCATTTCCAGATGCGGCACGATGATCAAGCCACCGAGCCAGATCAACGCCGGTGCCAGCAACAGCCACAAGAACAGCGCGTTAGGCAGGCGTTTCATGGCGCGGACTCAGCCGCAAAGGCCAGCACGTGGGCGGCAGCGATGGCCAGATGAACCGCTTGACCGGCTTGTAAATCGGCCAGCATGCCGTTTTGTGGCAGCGCGACTTGCAAGCTCAGTGCACTGTCGGCCAAGCCGACCACGACGCTGGAATTGGCACCATCAAACAGTAGATGACGTACGCTGCCCTGTAAGTGATTGGCATACTGCTGAGGCGGATGTGGGCTGCGTGCGATGGCAATACTCTCTGGTCGTATAAATAATTGCAAGTCTTGGCCGGCGCTCAGTTGTTGCTGTGATTCGGCATGCAAGTCATGCGAGCCATCCAGCGCCACCTGTACGCTGCGCTGCTCGACCGCTACCGCCCGCGCAGTGAGCTGATTGGCATTGCCGACGAAGCCGGCGACGAAACTTGTTTGTGGCCGGTAATATAAATCCTGCGGGGTGCCGATTTGTTCAAAGCGCCCGTGGTTCATCACCGCCACCAAGTCTGACATCACCAAGGCTTCGGACTGATCGTGGGTGATATACAAAAACGTGGTACCGATTTGGGTTTGTAATTGCTTGAGTTCGAGTTTCATTTGCTCGCGCAATTTCATGTCGAGTGCCCCGAGCGGTTCATCGAGTAACAGCAGCGCCGGTTCCAGCACTAAGGCGCGGGCAATGGCGACGCGTTGCTTTTGTCCGCCCGACATTTGCTCGATGCGTTTGCCACCGGCATCGGGCAAGCCTACCCGGCGCAGCATATCGGCGACGCGGTGCGCGATGTCGGCTTTTTTATCGCCGCGTCGCTGTAAGCCATAGGCGACATTTTCCGCCACCGACATCATCGGAAACAAGGCCAAATGTTGAAACACCATATTCACCGGCCGTCGATTGGCCGGCACCTGATGCATGCTTTTCCCAGCGACGACAATGTCGCCGGCATCGGGCTCGATGAAACCGGCCACCATGCGCAGCAACGTGGTTTTGCCACAGCCGGAAGGGCCGAGTATGGAGCAGAACTGGCCTTTCGGAATTTGCAGCGAGATAGCGTCAACGGCAGTAAAAATTTTTCCGTTTTGTTGGTAACGTTTCGATACGGCTTGAATATCGAGGTCGATGGTGGCGTGATCAGTAGGATTCATAACATCATGGCAGGGGAATGGGGCGCAGCGGCGCACGGGCCGCTGCCTGTCGGTACGCCATCAGCGAGCGCAAACAAGTCAAGGCGCGGCTTTGATCTTGTCGAGAATTTTTCCATCGAGCTCTTCCAAACCGGCCGGAATCGCCGGATACCAATGAATATTTTTTAAAGCAGCAGCAGAAAACGTTTCTTGGAATTGTTGCTGCATTTTGGGGGCCATGAATTTCTCTGCCTGCTTAATCACCGTAAACGTACGCGCTGAAGTAGCCATGCGTCCGGCGATCTCGGGACGCGTCACAAAATTAATCCAGGCATACGCGGCAGTATCGTTTTTTCCTTTGGCCGGTAAGGCATAGGCATCGATCCAACCGAGCGCACCGGAGCGCGGGGCGATGAATTTGAGATGCGGGTTTTCACTGTTCAATTTCCAGCCACCGCTATCCCACATTTGTGCCGCTACCAGCTCGCCGGTGCGCAAATCATTCAATAATTGGTCTTTGCTTTCCCAAAAATATTTGTAATTCTTTTTGCAGGCGATGAGCTTGTCACCGGCTTGTTGCATGATCTGTTCATAGAGTTTGGGCGTAGCGTAAGCCTTGAACGGGTCGAGCCCCATGGAAAAAGCCATGGCGATCAGGCTGGGGCGCTTGAGCCGTATCGCCACTTTACCGCGAACAGCAGGCTTACATAAATCACTGTAGTCGGCAATGTCTGCGCTCGCTACCACCAAGCCATCGGTGCCCCAATAAAACGGTACGCCATAGGTTTTGCCATTGACTGTGGTGACTTGCTTACTGCTTTCCCACATCTCAGGAATGAAATTCGCTGTGTTGATTTTGCTTAAGTCGATCGCTTTGTAAATGCCGAATTCCACCGCCGGTGCGGCGATACGGTCTTGACTAGGTTGCACCAAATCAAACCCAGCACCACCGGTGGCGCGTAATTTGGAAATCATTTCTTCATTGTTCGACAAGGTCAATTCAACCGTGATGCCGGTTTCTTTGGTGAATTGAGCCGCGACATCTTTCGGCACATAATCGGCCCAAGTCAGGATACGCAACTTATCGTTCGCCATCGACAGGGTCGGCAAGCAAGTTAACAGCAAGCCGACACAGCTCAGCCGCAAAGACAACAGGGGAAATTTTTTCATCAGATTAACCGGTATGTGATTTCAAGCAACCTTCGATGGTTTCACGTCCTTGTGACAAGCGCATGACAGTGTGCGTGTCACCGCTTCATCTTGCCACAGGATGGTCTGAGATGCAAAAGGCCGCGACAGCTTGGCAGCTTGTCGCGGCTTCATGCTAAGGCAAAAAACTTATATTTTTGCGCTGAAGGTAATGAAGAATTGACGCGGTGCGCCAGTCAACAAAGTTTGTGCCGTACCAGTTGGGTCTTTGGCAGAAAAGCCATTCGAACCGATGGTGCTGATGTAGTTTTTGTTGAGCAGATTTTCCACATTGAGTTGGATGGAAACATCTTTCAAACCACCGAGCGATGCTTGTTTGTAACCGGTAGACAGGTTCACGATGACATACGAAGGAACTTGCGCATCATTGGTGTAGGTATAAAAACGCTTGTCCGTGAACTTGGCACCGGTGCGGGCGAACCATGTGTTGGTATCGTACGACAGTTCAGTTTTGAGCATGAACTTAGGCGCATCGACGACTTGTTTGCCAGCGATGTTGACTACCACATTATTGTCGATGTAATTCGACTTGTATTGGGCATCGTTATACGTAGCCGAATTGAACCATGTCCAATTTTTAACCGGTGTCCATGATAAAGCTGCCTCGGCACCTTTGGAATCGACTTCACCGACGTTGGCAAACAAGCTAGGACAGCCTTGAATGCCGGCGCAAGGTGGGGCGATCGACAGCAAACGGTCGTTGAATTTGGTGAAGTACAAAGCGACTGAACCAACCAAGTCAGCCGTTTTGAAACGGTAACCGCTGTCGAAGGTGGTCGAGGTTTCCGGTTTCAAATTAGCCGAACTGAGATTGAACGACGCTTGAGTTTGCGAAAACGGACCATCGACACCCGGTTGGAAGGCGCGCATATTTTGCGATACGCTGGCAAACAATTCATTGTTTTTGCTCAGAGCATAATTGACCCCGATCTGCGGCAAGAAACTCTTGTCGGCTTTGATTTCGCCAGCGGCACGGCTGCCGACGATGCTGATGGCGTCGACCGTTACATGCGGTGATTTGAAACCGTAATTGAGCTTGAGTTTGTTATCGGCAAAACTCATTGTGTCTTGGGCATAGAATTGCGTGGTCTTGGTCGCGAAATTCTGTTTGAAGCCGGTGCTGGTCGGATTGCTCAAGAATACATTGGTATCTTGTGGGCCGCTGGCGTTATAGAAATTACGTGTCAATGAATGCAGGCTGCTTTCTACCCAGAAACCGGCATTAACGGTATGGCCAGTCAATTCCAGCGTCAAGTCAGACAAGACGCCATTGCGGCTGATACCGTATTCGGAAGTACGGATGGCGATAGGTACACCATTGGTAGAAGCCGTGTATGGTGTGTACCAGTGACCTTGGCCTTCATCGCTATGGTGATAGACCGTGGTTTTCAGATCGACCATGCTGCCGAAATTGCTGTTTAGGGTAGCGCCCAGCAAGGAATCGCGACGCAAACCGCTGCCTTGGTAGTAGGCATCATCCAAACTGTTGACACCGCCGGTGAAGATGCCGCGGGCCGCATTGACTGCGCGCTGCCAGTCTGGTGCATAGTTATCCCAGTTACTGCCAAGACGTTTGATCATGTCGAGCGACATATCTTGGTAATCGATTTCTTTGCGATCGGAATAATTGAAAAACGCGCTCAATTTGTGATCGTTACCCAATTGTTGTACGAACTTGGAATTGAATTGGTCCTGATTTTGCGCGCCAGTTCCTTTCCATTTTTCCGAGCGTTGACGCGTGACACTCAAATCTGCTTTGCTGCCATTGCCGAACAAACCGGTATCGAGGCGGGCAAAGGTGCGCGAAGTGCTGTTGCTGCCCAGAGTCTGTGCGCCGCTAATAGTGAATACATCGGCCGGTGCCGAGGAATAAAACTGTACTGTGCCGCCAAGATTGCTGGTCGAGGCCGTGCCGACGTCGCCCGAACCTTGCGAGAGAGTGACGTGGCCGATGTTTTCCGATGAAATCGCGCGGCTGATATGCAGGCCGTTATTGTTACCGTAGCTCATGTCGCCCAGCGGTACTTCATCGAGTGTGAAACCCATGTGGTTTTGATTGAAACCACGGGCGGAAAAACGGGTCGACCATTCATAGGTGCCGAAGGGGTCGGCCGATTGAAAGCTCACACCTGGCATTTTTTCCAGAGTTTTCAATGGGCTGCTGCCTGGAACGACTTTGATCAAATCGTCTTTGCTGACATCTTGCACTTGACGCGATTTACCTTCAGCAGAAACGGTAACCGTCGCGGTATCGGACGGCACTTGCTGGGCCAGGGCAGTACCAGCGAAGGCGTGCATTAAAACGAGGTAAATCGGGGTGTATCGAAATTGGGCGTTCACAACAGTTTTCCTTGAGATAGAGACCATGAAAAAAATTCGGTTCGAATTGACGTGCAGAGCGCTGCCCGCAAGGATACCGAGCGGGAGAACAGAGCGGATCTGCTGGACGGGGCGAACTCTAACAAGCGTATGTGACTGAAACATGACTTCAATAGCAACAGTGCAGCAGTGTTGTATCGTGCATCTTGCGCGCGTCATGTCATTGCCTTGAAATAATAATCGGGCATCGTGAGGCGCGTGTGCTCGCGCGTGATTGGTTTCCTCACGCGATGAAAAATTTTGCATTGACACGTGAAAAACAAGCCGCTTACAATTCGCTCCTTATCTTTTTTTCAGGAATGGCCGTGGACTGCAGCAGTTGGATTTTACAAATCAGCGGATGGACTTACATCGCGCCTCGCTGTCTTCGTCACGCTTGATTCTCGCGCGCTGGCCAAGCCAGCGTTCGCCGCCGTAGCGCGCTCCTCATCGAGTGCTCCATCCGAAAATTTTTTCATATGCGCGCGTTGCACTGGCTTCGTGTCGCCGATTTTTTCGGGAAACAACAAGATGGAAATCGATGTCTTTACCCTCAGAGTGCTGCTGGCACTCGCTTTAGGCGCTGTCATCGGCGCTGAACGTCAAATGCGCCAACGTATGGCTGGTTTACGTACTAATGCACTGGTGGCGGCTGGTGCGAGTTTATTCGTGGCCGTGGCCGGCGACAACGCCGAAGGGCAGGCCCGTATTGCCGCCCAAGTGGTGTCCGGTATAGGTTTTCTAGGCGCCGGTGTGATTATGCGAGAAGGATTGAATGTTCGCGGTCTCAATACCGCCGCCACGCTCTGGTGTTCGGCCGCCATCGGTGTACTGGCCGGGTTGGGGCACAGTCTGGCCGCTACGGCAGGCGCGGCGGCGATACTCGGCGCGAATTTGTTATTGCGCAGTATCGGTCAACAAATCAACAAGCAAAGCATGGACAGTGCGACCGAAGTCGAACAAATGTACCGGCTCTCGATTGTGTGTCGCAATGATGATGAAGTCCATGTACGCACACTGATGTTGCACATGCTTAATGGTATGCCGCAGTTGATGATACAGTCGCTGCACAGTGAAGACACGGCCATGAGTGGGCAACTCGAGGTACGCGCCGACCTCATTGCCTCGCCGAATAACTTGTTACAGCTCGAGCAGATTGTCAGCCGCATCAGCTTGGAAAAAGGGGTCAGCGCAGCGCGCTGGGCCGTGCTGCATAGAGTCGAAGAATGAATTACCGAATTCCTTATTTTACAAAAGAGCAGGCATCATGATCAAATACACTCGTCCCATTTCCTTGTTGTACTCGGCGGCCTTGTGCGCCTTGTTGGTGTCGCCGGCACCAGCGGCTGAATTGACTGAGCCAGTCGACCGCGGCACGCCAAGCCCGGCACAAACCAGCGCCGTTTACGGCCAGCTCACCAACATCACTCAGCGTCATGCCAGCTTCACCGCACCCTATAGCGGCACCAACAGCATGGCAGCGAGCGGCCGCACCGAAGAAACCACTGATATCACCTTGTTTGCCGGGCTACGTCTGGGTGCGCAAACTGAGCTGTGGATCAACCCGGAAATTGATCAGGGCTTTGGCATCAGCAATACCTTGGGCGCGGCCGGCTATCCGAGTGGCGGCGCGTATAAGCTCGGTGCCAACGCGCCGTATGTGCGCTTGCCGCGCTTGTTCGTGCGTCATGTGATAGGACTTTCTGAGAACAGCGAAGCCGTGGTGGCGGCGGCCAACCAATTAGCTGGCAGCCGCAGCGTCGATAACCTGACGCTGACCATCGGTAAGTTTGCTGTGGTCGATATTTTCGATGCCAACAGCTATGCGCATGATCCGCGTACTGACTTTCTCAATTGGTCCATCATCGAAGCCGGTGCGTTTGATTACGCTGCCGATGTCTGGGGGTATACCAATGGGGCCGTGGCCGAATGGAATCGCGGTGAGCGCACGCTGCGTGGTGGCGTGTTCCAATTGTCGCCGGAACCGAACAGTAAAATCACCAGCGTCAAAACCAGCCAGTATTCGCTGGTAGTGGAAGCGGAACAGCGTCTGGATTGGAACAGTCACCCAGGTAAAGTGAAACTCTTGGCCTTCATGAATCGCGCCAATATGAGCAGTTACCAAGCCGCCCTCGCGGCTGCGGCCCTCAACGGCGGCCCACCCGATGTCAGCACCACGCGCCGCTTTGGCAGTAACACCGGCTGGTCGCTCAATGCCGAGCAAGAATTGGCCGCCGATGTAGGCGTGTTCGCGCGTTTCAGTATGAATCGCGGCGTGCAAGAAGCTTACGAGTTCACCGACATCAACCGTTCACTCTCGTTCGGTGCCGCCATCAAAGGTGACCGTTGGGGCCGCCATGATGACACCATAGGCGTGGCAACGGCGATCAATGCCTTGTCGGCCGATGCCAAAGCTTACTTTGCTGCCGGTGGTCTCGGGGTTTTGATTGGGGATGGTCGTCTGAATTACGGCAATGAGACTGTTCTTGAAGCCTACTATTCTTTGAAATTACACCGCCAATTGGCCTTGAGTTTTGACATTCAACGCATCAGTAACCCAGCCTACAATCGCGACCGTGGACCGGTTTCAACCTATGCGCTGCGTTTGCATGGCGAGTTTTAACAATTGGGCAGCGCGGCCAGTGCGGCTTAGCCCATTGCTTGCAACACGATGCTTTTCAGGGCAAAAACGGATGAAAAAATTCAATGCCATTTCGGCCAAGATGTGCTAAATTTTTACGTATTGGTCTACTTTTTAGCTTGTGGCGACGATTGCTCCTGAATTTGCGCTTCCTTGGTGAGGAAGGAAATGCCAGTCATATTTCGTTATAAGGGATTTCGCTTCTTCTTTTACTCTAACGAGAGCCTGTGCATGTTCGCGGTGCTGATGGCGAAGCGAAGTTCTGTCTGTACCCAAGCGTTCACTTGAGCCGGAGCGATGGTTTTGATTCCCGAACCTTGCGCGAACTGGCAGATGTTGTTGAACAAAACACCGCCTTTATCGGATTTGCGCGTAAAACCCCGTCGTTCAGAGGCTGTCGCAAAAGGGTAGTGAGTCGGTATCATTACCCTGACTGGTGGCCACGTCATTCCTGCGCGCTTTT
>NZ_JASJVS010000056.1:0-24433 GCF_035019605.1 Undibacterium sp. 5I2
GACGCGATGGGAGGGGATGCAAACCCCTTCCAGAGTCTTTTCCATCGTCGCTTGCGACGATCCATTAACTTGTTTAAACATATCAGGTTTGACGCCACAGCGACGGACTGGGTTATCATGGACACGCGCCTGCACTTGTCGGTGCCGCGCGCCCTTGCCTCTTTTTGAACTGGTGCCGCCATGTCGTTTCGCTTTGTCTTGTTGATTACCATTTCCCTATTCGCCATCGCCGGCTGTGACCGCCTGGGTTTGGCCGATCCGGCCCGCGACGCGGCGTCAAAAGAAGCCGATGCTCGCGCCACCGGCAGCGCTTGCCGCCATGCCGGACGGGCGATTGAAGATTGCTATGCCTTGAACCCCGAAGCAGCGCGGGCAGCGATTTATGCCGGTTGGAAAGAAATGAACGATTACATGCGCGAAAACAAAATTGAAAATGTAAAACCTGAAATCGCCCGCTCCGAAGTACCGGCCGCCGCCGCCGAGGCGGATAGTTCAGCGGAATCGGAATCGGCGTCGGCATCTGCATCCGCTACAGCCAAAAGCAAGAAATAAAGCTGACTATGCAAATACGCGGGATGCAAGCGTCTGACTTGGCTGCGGTCTATGCGCTGCAAGCCAGCGTCTACCGCGGCGCTATGGTCGAAGCTTTGGAATTGTTGCAGCAACGCTTGCAACTGGCCCCTGCCACGGCGTGGGTGGCCTGCGATGGCTCGGCAGTACACGGCTATTTGATGGGATATGCCAGCGTGTGTGGCAACATTGCCAGATTGGCGACGCCATTTTGTCTGGCTGAACTGCCCGATGCCTTGTATTTACACGATTTGGCGGTTGCTCCGGCGCAGTCTGGTCGTGGTGTGGGACGGGCACTGGCACAGCACGGTATTGCTTATGCGCAAGACTGCGGACTCGCGCATGTGTGCCTGGTATCGGTGCAAGGCACGACGCGGTTTTGGGAAAGTCTGGGATTTCAACGCCGGCTGGAACTCAGTCCGGAACAGCAGTCTTGCCTTGACAGTTACGCCGGCCCGGCTTGGTATTACCAGCAGCAAAGCCCGGGCCGACCCTGAGCTTTGCTTAATCTGCGGCTTTGCTGGCTTCCGGGCTTTTGGCACTTTTAGTTTTCTGATACACGATTTTCTTTTCGCCACCCTCGCAGACACCCACCACCCTCAGCTTGGTTTCGGTGTTTTTATCGATGACCTTGAGTGAATAATTCTTGACGTCTTTGTGCTCGAGTTTCATATCGATTTTCTCGATGATGGTGTCGCATGGGGTGACGGCAGCCCAGACGGAGGCGCTGCAAAGCATCAAACCCATTCCCAAATACTGTACTAAAACGCGATTGTTCATTGGATGATTTCCTTATCGACAGGTGGTTTGTTGCTGTTATGAAGAAATTCGTTCTCGCGATGTTTGCCGATACGAAGCCAGGGTAATGCTTAAAAGAAATAATCAATTGCCTTCGTTCATGGTATTTTCGTCTTGATTAGGATAAATTGTCCTCCGGAAATATCCTATCATTCCACAAACTTTATAATTTACGCAATGATAATGATTGCTGCAAAGAAGTGTTTGTGGCTATTTTCACCTTTTTTATCATTTCAATCGATGGGCGCAGATTTTTTTCTATGAAATTGTCCGGATTACATACCAGCAGAATTGCCAAAGCACTCGCAGTCGGTTTAGTGGTCGCCATTGCTTTGGCCGCCGCAGCGTTTGTGTGGACCTTGCGCACCCAGGAAATTCATAAATGGGAAAAACAGACCGAAGTATTCAGCATCGTGTTGGCCGAAAATACCAGTCAGCAAATGGATTTTGCCTATACGGCATTGGAGAATATTTCGGAGCGGATACAGGATCGCTGGAGCGTCAATGAAAAGTATTTGATCGAGCAACTGTCAACGACGGAGTTTCACCAATTTCTGACAGAGAAGGTCGCGCTGTTTCCCGCCATAGAAGTGATTTCTGTGCTTGATGCCGATGGCAATGTGATCAATACCTCGCGCAGTTTTCCTGGCCCTGACTACAATCTGGCCGACCGCGACTATTTTCAGGCGCAACGCGACCGCCCTTCACAGGGGGTCTATCTTGGTAAGCCGGTGCGCAGCAAAACCACCGGCGATTGGATATTTTTCCTCAGTCACCGCCTCACCGGCAGCGACGGCGAATTCCTTGGTGTCGTGACACTCGGTATGTCCCCCAACTTTTACGCTGATTTTTTTAAAAAACTCAGCGTCGACAGCCACGCTTCGGTGAGTTTGCTACGTGCCGATTTCACCTATCTGGCACGCTGGCCAGAAAATGACAGTGTGATGGGAAAGAAAGATTTGACGGGCAGCAGTTTTCATTTGATTGAGGACTTACAAAAAAAATCGGGCATCGTCATTGCACCGGCGGAAAAAACTGCTGGACGTGGGCGCATTCCAGCGCGCATGTCAGCCATACAATCGCTGGATAAATATCCTTTGATCATCAACCTCAGTGTCGATGAAGAGCTGTATCTGGCTGACTGGCTGCAAATCAGCATCGCCATCGCGATTGTTTCTTCGGCGGCGATTGCCGCCGTGATCGCTGCGTTTCGTGTGCTGATTCAATTATTTTTGCAACGTGAGAGCGATATGCAGGTGATGGTCGCACTCAAGAGCGATGCCGATGTCATTAATCGTAATCAGACCGGATTACTGCAAAGTTTGACTGAGCAGCAAAAAGTCTCGAAAGAATCGTCAGATCGTTTGCAAGCGATTTTTCAAAACGCGGCCGATGGCATCATCATGATTGATGCCGACGGCACGGTTGATGCCATCAATCCGGCAGCGGTGGCGATTTATGGCTATCCTGCCATGGAAGTAGTGGGAAAAAGCAATCATCTGTTTTCCGTCTCGGGGCAACCGGCCTTGCTCGAGCTGGCGATGGCGCAGCCAGTATTTCGAGAAACCGGTCGACTGCGGCTGGAGATAGAAAGCGTGCGCAAAGATGGCGGCCTGTTTCCGGCCGATTTTGCGATCAGTGAATATTATTTGGCTGGCAAACGACAGTTGATCATCATTGTGCGCGATATTTCGGAACGTCGGAAAATTGAAAAAATGAAAAATGAATTCATTTCCACCGTCAGCCATGAATTGCGCACACCATTAACCTCGATCCGTGGCGCGCTGGGATTATTAGCGGGCGGCGCGATGGGAGATTTACCTGAGAAAATCAAACCCTTGTTATTGATGGCGCACAAAAACTGCTTGAGCTTGACGCGCTTGATCAATGATTTACTCGATATTCAAAAAATCGAAGCTGGGAAAATGGATTTTTCTATTGAACGACTCAATGTAAGTGCCTTGCTACACATTGCCCAACAAAGCAATTTCAGTGTTGCTCAAGCGCTGGCTGTGCATTTGACGATAGAGGAAGATGCGGCATACGTAGCGTCTCTTGAGGTTGCCGTCGACAATGGCCGCTTTGCGCAAGTGATGGCGAATTTGATTTCCAATGCCTGCAAATATACGCCGGCCGGCGGCGTGGTGCGACTGGTCGTGACTTGCCCCACGCCGACGATGGTGCGCGTAGCCGTGATCGATCAAGGCAGTGGTGTGCCGGAAAGTTTCCGCGATCGTATCTTCGAAAAATTTTCTCAAGCCGATTCTTCCGATACCCGCGCCAGAGGCGGCACCGGCTTGGGTCTGGCGATTTCCAAAGTATTGATACAACAAATGCATGGCGATATAGGCTATTGGAACCAAGCGGCCGAACTCGGTGGTGGGGCGGTGTTTTACGTCGATTTGCCGATTGCTCTAAAGTAAGGCTAGATCGCGTGCCTTGACGTTGTCGAACACGCGACTCAATTGCTGCTCATTGAGCCCGTACAGACGGGCGAACAAACCAGCCAGCACGGCGCGATACTCATTGAGTACCGGATAGTCGCGATTTTGAAACAGTTGTCCCGGTGTCAGGGCGATCTGCTCTCCGGCAATTTTGCCACCGCGCACCGCGCCACCGAGCACCCAATACACACTGCCATGACCGTGATCGGTTCCGCGTTTGCCATTTTCGCGGAAAGTGCGACCGAATTCGCTGATCACCACCACCGTGGTGTCGCGCCACGCCGCGCCCATTTCTTCCCGATAGGCGGCCAAGCCACGGCCGAACTCCTCAAATTTATTTGCCAGCATGCCTTGCGCGCCGCCTTGATCGACGTGGGTATCCCAGCCGCCGACATCGATGAAGCCGAGCGGATACTTATCGCGCATCAATTTGGCGACACGCTGTGCTTCCAATGCAAAACCCTTGCTACTGATGGCAGCGCGACTGGCGGCACCCATTTCTTGTTGCATTTCTGTGGCGATATCTTGGCGCACCGAAAAACCTTCCTGTACTGGTTGTGCCAGCGTGGTTTTGCGGTACATCTGTTCGATGATTTGACTTTGGCGTGGTTCCATCTGCACTTTCGACAGATTTTTCAGCGAGGTATTGCCGACTCGCGCGCTGCCTTGCATGGCCAAGGGCAATTGGTCGGTGAATGCCATGGTCGGCACGTTCTTGTTTTCGTTCAACACCGCAGCGAGCCGATTCATGAAGCCGGAATGAAAATCGCGGCGGCCGCTGAGCGGCTGGCCCAGTTCTATGCTGTCTTGGGTTTCAAAGTGACTACGGCTCAGGTCATCCGTACCGGCAAAGGGAATAAAGGCCAACTCGCCGCTGCCGAACCAAGGATATAAACTGTTGCGCAAGGCCGGATGCAAACCCCAGTCGGCCGTCAGCGGCAAGGCTGCGCGCGGATCCGGACCCGGGCGGGCAATGGCAATATTGGGGCGCGATTCATAATAGTAGTTGCTGGCGGTCGGCACCAACAAGTGGCAGGCATCGTAGCCGCCGCGTAAAAACACCAACAACAATTTTTGTTCACTGGCGGGGGCGGCCATGACGCTGCCACTCCAAGTCAAGGGCGACAGCGCCGACAAGGCCAGCAAACGACTCAAAGCGAGACGACGATTCATGCAGCTTCTCCAAAAAACCGGCCGGTGCCGGTAGCAACGATAGTCATATCAGCGGCGCATCATTTCCGGCGCCGCCAGAAAGAACACATTCCACTCATTTTTTGCGCCAGCTTGCTGCAAAGCTTGACGACTCTCGACGCTGAAGCTTTGACTCCAGCTTTGCGCATACGCTGAGCCGAGCAAGGCCGGTGCTGGCGGTTTATCACTTGGCCGCGGCAAATCGGGCGGATAAAACAGCGCCGGCGTGCCACTCCCTATGCTGCGGGCGATATCAAAACGTTGCGCCAACTGACCCGGGCTGGCCCACGCGCTTTCTGTCATCAAATAGCCGTCGGGAGTCTGATGGCCATTGAATGGCTGGCCCATCTGGTTGAGCCAGTTCAGTACCGGGCCGGGATTGACGATGTTGTTGCCATCGTAAGCCAGGCGCACCGCGCCAACGGCGTAATGGAGCGGGTCTTTGAATTTATGTCCGAGTGAAGCATGAAATTCCGGCGCATCAAACATGACCCGCAAGGTGGCGGGAATACTGCCGTCGCTGGCGAGAAAACTGCGTGCCATGGCATTGACCAGTGCCTCCGTGGGCGTATCGGAAACGAAATACGTGGCTAATTGCAGGCTGATGAAATGCGCTGTGGCAGGCTGGCGGCAGAGCAAATTGATGATGTCTTCGATTTCAGGTAGTCCGCGTCCAGCGATGGTTTGCCCGAGAATATGTTTGTCGCCGAAATCATGGCGTTGTGGATTGAATTCAAACAAAGCCTGACGCACATAAAATGGTTTGAGTTCAGGTCGCATCTTCGGTGTATCGCGGCTGACATTGATGGCCAAACCGGTCAGCGCGCGCGCTAATTCCTGGATATCGTGTTGGCTGTAGCCACTGTTGACCCCCATGGTGTGCAATTCCAGCAACTCGCGGGCATAATTTTCATTGATGCGTTGCGAAGCATTGAATTCATTGTCGAGATAGCGCAGCATGGCTGGGTGATACATCGTGGCGCGCAGTAAATCGTGAAAATTGCCCAAGGCGAAAGGGCGAATCGCGCTTTCTTCGAAATCGCCTAACATGGCGCGCAAATTATGCTTGCCGCTGTGGATATTGAAGTGATTCATCCAAAACCACGTCATTTGCTCTTGTAACTGCGCGCTCGAATACACTTCGCGCAACACACTGCGGCTGGCCGCTTCGCGCGCGAGTCGGTTCAATTCTTGTTGGTAGGCTTTGCGCAAACCATCATCAATACCTTTCTGGGCATCGGCCGCCGTCTTTTGCACCTCGAGTTCGCGCATCATCGTCTCGAAGGGTTTTTGGCTGATGCTCAGGGCATTGATTTGTGCTTGTATTGCATCCGGTACGATGCTATTGCGAGCGCGCAATTGCAGATCGAGATAGCGATCCATGCCCAGTGCTTGCATTTGCGCCGCCGAGGAGGCATTGGCACCCCAGCTCAAACGGTTGAGCAATAAGCGCGCATCGGTATGTTGTTTGTCAAATACATAAGCGATCGGCGGCAAGGCTGCTGCGCCCCGTGTTGGCAGCACTGGAATCGAGTTAGACCGTGGTGCTGTGCTGCAGGCACTGAGCAGTCCAACCAAGATCAGCAGGGGCAGGCGACGACGCAGGGTGGGGCGGTGTGGCATAGGGAGCGCTTCCTTGGTATACATTGTCCTATGGATACAACGGGATGGGCGCAGTTTGGATGACCGGCAGCTCGGCCTGAGTGCATTTGTTTTGTAACAAAGTACGCGCGTATGCTATCCGCGCGTCCCTCAATCAGCTGAGGTCGTCGACCTCGTCCGCGCTCTCGAGCGGCGAGGCAGCGCTTTGCTCGCTGTCAAAGTAGCCGGAGGACAGGTTGTTGTCGGTATTCGCCAATGGTGCGGCGGCATTGCCCAGACCAGATGCAGAATTGCCTCCCATCATATGACTGATGCCCTGATACAAAAATGCTCCGGCGGCCACTGAAGCGGCCGTCGCGGCAACGGTGCCGAGCATGCTGCCGCCATTGCCGGAAAAAAATCCGCCTGCGGCTGGTGCGGCTTGTGAATAGACGGGTGGTGCGGCGCTTGTGTTGTAGCTGGCATTCATCGCTGGCAGTGGCGCACCGCTGACCGCTGTTGCCATGGCAGGGGCCAAGGGCCGCGCATGGGAACTGTTGCCCCAATCGCTGGCGGCAGGGTCGAGAAAGGCAGTGCCAGCGCTGCTGGCAGCACTGCTAAGCGTCGCCACCAAGGCGGTTTGCGCGCGCAGTTCAGCTTGTACCGCAGCCAACTGCTGGCCGGCTTGTGCCACCGCTTGATCCAGCAAGAGCGCGCGTTGCACCAGCAAATAAGCGGCATCCGGCTGCCGGTTGACGGCGGCATTGATCATGTCTTGGGCTTGGCCATCCTTGTGAACACCCTGTACCTGTACCAGTTGATCTAAAAAATTTTGCAATACCTGAATTTCTTGCGGTGACATAGGGAGTCCTTGGTGGAAGAAGTGGGCCGGCAATCGCCGCGACAGGCGCGCAAGCGATTGTCGACTATTTGGGGATGTAGCAACAAATTTCAATGCTTGCCGAGTACGCGCCGATATTGAATCGCTTCGGCAATATGCGCGGCGTTAATCTGCTCCAGCCCTGCCAGATCGGCAATAGTACGTGCCACTTTGAGCACGCGGTGACTAGCCCGGGCCGACCAATGGAATTGACTGATAGCTTGTTGCAACAAAGCCATTCCAGCAGCGTTCGCTTGGCATAGTTGATCGATCTCACGGTTATCGAGAAATTGGTTAGCCTTGCCTTGCCGCTGTATTTGCCGTGTATAAGCCGCCGCCACCCGCTGCGCCATGGTCGCGCTGCTCTCGCTGGCAGCGGCCGTGAGCAGGTCGGCCGGGGCGACCGCGGCTACCTCGATTTGCAAATCGATGCGATCTAATAAGGGGCCGGAGATTTTACTTTGGTAACGCGCAATATTCTGCGGCGTGCAACGGCATTGCCCATTCGGATCGCCAAAATAGCCACAGGGACAGGGATTCATGGCCGCCAATAATTGAAAGCGCGCGGGAAATTCGGCATGCATCGCGGCTCGCGCGATGCTGACATGCCCGGTTTCCAGCGGTTGGCGTAGCACTTCGAGCACGCGCCGGCCGAATTCGGGCAATTCATCGAGAAACAAGATGCCGTGGTGAGCCAAGGAAATTTCACCGGGGCGCGGGTTGCTACCGCCGCCGACCAGGGCGGCTGCCGAGGCGGTATGGTGCGGGGCGCGAAACGGCCGTACTTTCCAATTAGCAAGCGTGAAGCCCGTGCTCAAGGATTGCAGCGCCGCGGTTTCGATTGCTTCGGTCTCGCTCATGGCTGGCAAAATGCCGGGAATACGCGTGGCGAGCATGGTTTTGCCGCTGCCGGGCGGGCCGCACATCAACAGCGCATGGCGGCCGGCGGCCGCGACCTCGCAGGCGCGCTTGGCCCCGAGTTGGGCTTTGATATCGGAAAAATCGGGGTAATGCGGTGCTTGTGTTTGTGGCGATGCAACATGTCGTTGCAGCCGCGGCGCTTTTTCGTCGGCGGCAAAATGTGCGCAAACTTGCAATAAAGAATCGGCTGGGTAAATCGCCGCTGCCGCCACCAGCGCGGCTTCATCGGCATTCGCGCGCGGCAGTATCAAGGCGGCCGCCGCACCACTGCCGCGCCAAATCGCACTCGTCATTGCCAGCGCCCCGCGGATCGGCCGCAGCGCGCCGGAGAGCGATAATTCACCGGCAAATTCGTAGCGCGCCAAGCCGCCGGCCGGAATTTGTTCGGAAGCGGCCAAAATGCCGAGCGCAATAGGGAGGTCGAAGCGGCCCGATTCTTTGGGTAAATCGGCCGGGGCCAAATTAACCGTGATGCGCTTGGCGGGAAAATCGAAACGCGCCGTCTGCAGCGCCGCTCGGACACGGTCTTTGGCTTCCTTGACTTCGGTCTCGGGCAGTCCGACGATGGTAAACGCCGGGATACCGTTGGCCAGATGCACCTCCACCGTTACCTGTGGGGCATCAATACCATGCAGAGCGCGACTTTTGAGTACCGCGAGCGACATGGCTGAATCACTCAGCTAAGCGCGGCCGGGCTTTCCAGAGCGGCCACGCGTGCTTCGAGCGCTTCGAGGCGAGCGCGGGTGCGCGCTAACACTTGCGCCTGGATATCAAATTCTTCCCGGGTGACCAAGTCGAGCTTGGAAAAACCTTGCGACATCAGAGCTTTGACGTTTTTCTCAATGTCCTTTGCCGGCGAATTTTCCAGCGCTTCGCTGAATTTGGCGTGTATATCGCCAAAGAAATTTTGCTTATTCATGGCATTCCATTAAATTATGTTGTATTTTTAACTTCGCACCAGTTATGTGCGAAAAATTGTGTTGCGCGATCTGGATCTCACTACACGCTTTAACTTGGTGCAAAACGGCGGTATTCAAGCGCTTGATTGACGGTTCACCGCGCCCAAGCGGAAATGATAACGCAAACCGGCGACGCTGCCCACCTTCATTCCCAAATGGCTGGCGAGCCATCGTCATGGGCAAACAGGGAGGCGGTTGTTTTAAATCAAACAAGCAGACCTTACTAGGGATGCAACATTGCAGGATGCGGCAGCAGGCTGGCACGACTCCTGCTAATACGAAGCTAACAGATGGTTTTTATTTAGGGTTCATTTCCCATATCGCTGCGGATGATCTTCCAGCGCTGTGATCAGGTTGTCGATGAAGTGGGTTCGATTCTTTGCATATTTATAATTTCTTTACAAAAACATTAGGGGAAACGCAATGAAACAATTAATACTCGCCGCCGCAGTTGCTGCAACATTGTTCAGTGGTTTGGTACAGGCAGAAGAAGCCGCCAAGCCTGATAACGAAGTGACTTTCAATGCTGGTTTGGCCAGTGAATACCGTTACCGTGGTATTGCCCAAACGCGTTTTGACCCTGCCCTGCAAGGTGGTGCCGATTACACTCACAATCCTAGCGGCTTTTACGCCGGTACCTGGTTGTCGACCATCAAATGGACCAAAGATGCCGGCGGTAGCGGCGACGTCGAAGTTGATCTGTATGCCGGTAAACGTGGCGAAATCGTTAAAGATGTCAGCTATGACGTCGGCGTGTTGACCTATGTGTATCCATCGAATGGTTTGGGTAATGTTGCCGGTTTCGCTAATGCCAACACCACGGAAATCTACGGCCAGCTTGGCTATGGTCCGGTGTATGCCAAGTATTCGAGCTCGGTCACGAATTTGTTCGGCACACCGGACAGCAAAAACAGCGGCTACCTTGATCTTGGTGCCAACATCGAATTGCCTGATACCTATACTTTGAATCTGCATCTTGGTCGTCAAATGATCAAGAACAGCTCGGCGTTTTCTTACAATGACTGGAAAGTTGGCGTGACCAAGGAATTCTTCGGCGTCGCTTTCAGCTTGGCCGCTCTTGGTACGAATGCCGATAAAAACCTGTACAAGACACCGGCCGGTAAATTCACCGGCAAAACCAGCTTAGTGCTGACTGCTGTTAAAACTTTCTGAGCGATCGAGGATAAGATGAAACTCATTACCGCCATTATCAAACCGTTCAAACTCGACGAGGTGCGTGAAGCCTTGTCCGAAATGGGCGTACAAGGGATCACTGTCACCGAAGTCAAAGGCTTCGGTCGTCAGAAAGGTCACACTGAGTTGTATCGCGGCGCCGAATACGTGGTCGATTTTTTGCCGAAAACAAAAATTGAAGCGGCGGTTGATGACTCCATCGTTGATCGTGCCATTGAGGCGATCGAAACAGCAGCGCGTACTGGCAAAATCGGCGACGGCAAAATTTTCGTCTACGACTTGCAACAGGTAGTGCGCATACGTACCGGTGAAACTGGCAACGACGCACTCTGATCCGCACACTAGGGAATTCACAATGAAAAATATTTTCAAACACATGCTGGCGGCGGGTGCGATGTTCGCAGCCTTGGGCATGAGCGCGCAAGTTCAGGCTGACGATACCGCACCGAAGGCCGATGCGGTTGCCGCATCGGTGACGGCGGTCAGCGCAGCGGCAGCACCGGCCGTGGCCGTGGCAGCTGCGCCGGCTTCGAGTGCAGTTGCACCAGCCGCACCGGCTGCTGTGGTCGACGCCGTAGCGGCCTCGGCAGTGGTGGCACCGGTGGCGAATAAGGGCGATACCGCCTGGATGTTGGTTTCGACCCTGCTCGTCATCCTGATGACGATCCCTGGTCTGGCCTTGTTCTACGGTGGTTTGGTACGCTCCAAAAATATGTTATCCATCCTCATGCAGGTGTTCATGATTTTTGCGGTCATCATCGTGCTCTGGTGTCTGTACGGCTATTCCTTGGCCTTCACCGAAGGGAATGCCTTCATCGGTTCGTTTGACCGTGTGTTTCTTAACGGTATATGGGATCCGGCCAAGGCGACCTTCAGCACTGCGGCAACTTTCAGCAAAGGCGTGGTCATTCCTGAGTTCGTCTATGTGGTGTTCCAAGCGACATTTGCGGCCATCACTTGCGGTTTGATTATCGGTGCCTTCGCTGAACGTGCCAAGTTCACTGCAGTGTTGTTGTTCGTGGTCTTGTGGTTCACCTTCAGCTACTTGCCGATCGCCCATATGGTCTGGTTCTGGACTGGCCCTGATGCAATCAAAGATGCGGCATCGGCAGCGACGGAGTTGGTCAAAGGCGGCTTCCTGCAACAAAAAGGCGCACTCGATTTCGCCGGTGGTACGGTCGTGCATATCAATGCCGCCGTGGCTGGTTTGGTCGGCGCGATCATGATAGGCAAACGTATCGGTTACGGTAAAGAAGCCATGGCACCACACTCGTTGACGATGACGATGATCGGTGCATCCTTGTTGTGGGTAGGTTGGTTCGGTTTCAATGCCGGTTCGGCACTCGAAGCCGGTGACATCGCTGCTTTGGCCTTCGTGAATACTTTGCTCGCTACCGCTGCTGCAACCGTATCGTGGGTGTTTGGTGAGTGGATGTCGAAAGGCAAGCCATCGATGTTGGGCGGTGCTTCCGGCGCGGTTGCCGGTCTGGTCGCCATCACACCGGCTTGCGGTTATGTCGGTCCTATGGGTGCCTTGATCATGGGCTTGTTGGTCGGTATCGTTTGCCTGTGGGGCGTGAATGGTCTCAAACGCTTGATCGGTGCCGATGATTCGCTCGATGTCTTCGGTGTACATGGCGTCGGCGGTATCTTCGGTGCCTTGTTGACTGGTGTGTTTGCTTCCCCGGCACTCGGTGGTCAAGGCATCATGGATTATGTCGCTAACAAAATGTCGGCTGATCCGTATTCGATCTTTGAACAAGTCAAGATTCAAGCAACAGCGGTTGGTACCACGGTGATCTGGTCAGCCATTGTTTCTGTGATCGCCTTTAAGCTCGTCGATGTCTTGGTCGGCTTGCGTGTACCGGAAGATGAAGAGCGCGAAGGCCTCGACATCACCAGCCACGGTGAATCGGCCTATCATTCTTGATCAAAAATCTGACTAGGGTTTGAAACCTCGGCCTTCAGGCCGGTGAGCGACGAAGGAGCGACGCGATGGGAGGGGATACAAACCCCTTCCAGAGTCTTTTCCATCGTCGCTTGCGACGATCCATTAAGTTGTTCGCTAAAGAATTGCAAGAGTAAGTCTCGTATCCTCAGTGGGTGAATAGAGCGCATTCCACTGATTTATAAGCGGTTTGGTCATATGACCAAACCGCTTTTTTTTATCTTCGTCAGATTTTTCCGTGGCCGTGCTCAATTCCACTGCAATTAAATCTACGCTTCTCACGCAAAAAAAACAGGCGCTGGCCGGTTCCCCCGACAGCGCCTGTTTATCTGTACAGCGTAGTTTATTTTGCGGCGGCTGGGGCAGCGTCAGCGGCAGGACGGAGATACAACCACAAGCGCGCCAGATCGCTGGCACCGTCGCCGGCTTGTAAGCTGCTGAAGCTGTCGCTGGCTTTGGCACGGTCACCAACTTGCAGATAGGCAATGCCTAAATGTAATTTCGCTTCATTGAGCGATTTCAATCCGCCTTTGGCGATGCCTTGCTCGATCAGCGCTATGCCTTTTTCTGCTTGGCCGTTGATGACGTAGTTGTAGCCGATATTGACCAAGCCAGTGCCGACTTTGGCAGTTTTCGCCGCGGCTTCGCCGGAATCGAGACTCTTGGCATCGTCAGCCGCTTGTTTGTATACGCGGTCGCGCAATTGCTTGTGCTTGGCTGCTTCTTTGCCGCTACCGAGCAGGTTGGCGGCATAACCGGCATCGACCGTGGTTTTGGCTTCGGCGGGCAAACCGGCCAACATGGCCAATTCACTCATTTCGACATATTGTGCGCCATCATCGAGGTTGTTGGTCTTGAGCAGCAGACGATAGAGATCGAGACGCAAACGATCGGCAAAGCCGGCTTGGCGTTCTACTCGGTACAACAAGTCGCCCCAGTATTCGCGGCTAGGATGGTGTTGGACCATGAGGTCGAGCACTTCCGTGTAGCCGGCATCATTTTTTTCATGTTGATAGCAGCTTGCCAGCAGGCGCAGGTTTTCTTCCGTCGGTGCGCGTTTGGCTTGTTGATCGCCACTGATGATGGCTTTGATGGTCGTAATTGCGTTCGGGTAATCGGCGCTCAGATAGTAGGCGCGGGCCAATAATTTCTGCATCGATTCGCTTTGGCTATCCAAGGCCAGATAGCGCTTGCTCCAAGTGATCGCCTCGGGGTATTTTTTTTCATTGTAAAAAGTGCCGGCCAAAACATCAATGAATTGTAATTTTTCACTGGGTTTGAGGAAGTCGGTGGTAAGCATGGCTTCGACCGATTGTGCCAACATAGCGGTGTCGTTGGTGCCGGCAGCCAGCACGGTGTGCATACGGTCGATGATGAAGAGTTCGTACGGTGTCTTTTTATCTAAGGCATTGAGGGCGTTGATTTTCTCTAATGCCAGCGGGTATTGTTTCTTTTCCAGTAAATCCTGGATTTCTGCCAGTGGCTTACCCATCTCGGCGCGCACGCTCATTTGTTTGCTCTGGTCAGTGGCTTCTGCGGCTTGCGTCAGTCCGATCGACAGCGGGGAGAAACCTGTACCCAGGGCAGAAAACATCATTGCGGCGAACAGGAAAGAAATTTTTTTCATCAGCGTATCCGGTAAGAAAATGAAGGTGGCAACACCGCTTCGGCAGCGATGGCAAGCGTGTCAGTGTGGCCGCAGCCCACATTATAACTGAGCCGCTGCTGCACTCACCAGTTACAGCCGGTGTCGATCACGCTGGCTGCGGCCAGCGGAATGATGGCGAGGATGCCGAGCCCGGAATAGGCGTGCAGACAATCCTTGCGCTCGGCTTTGCGCGTGCCGTCTTGTAAACGCTGTTCCAGCGTCGTGTGTTGTGCATTGGCGGCAGCCGCTAGCGCCGCCGGGCTTAAACGGTTTTGTTTATCGTAGGCTAAGGCGCTGCGCTTGAGTGCGTTGAGGTCTAAGCTGGCCGGCTCGGTAGTTGCCGTGGTCGTGGCTGGTTCAATGAGGGTCATGGCGGCTGCCGGTGCGCTGGCAGACTGGCGCGGTGGTGGCCGGTTACCGGGCCGGTCGCGCGCTGGCGACTTTGGTGCTGGCGCGATGCTTTGTTGCCGCGTTTCAATGGCGACACTCAAGATAGTCAGATACGCGCTGTCAGCTACCTGCGATATCCGCTGGCCGCTGTCGCGCAGTAGCAACCAAAGCCCGAGATGGAGCAGCACGGCCGCTGCCAATATGGCCGTATTTACGAGCGTATTATGGGCTGACCGAGTGGGCGGAGAGGGCATCATGCTGGGCGCCGGTCGTAACGATCTCAATAAGACCAGTGACAGGCGACAAAGTTCCTTACTCGGCCGGCTGGACCAAGACCCAGGGGTTGACGACCACGCTCCAGACCTGACAGTCTTGTTCCAGCCATTGCTGGGCTTGGGCATCGCTGACTTTGGCGAGCTGGCCGACGGCGAGCAAGCCGGCGATGGCCGCGCTATCGTCACGCGTCATGAGCAGGGCTACCGCGACCAAGTCGAGGCCGGGCGCGAGCGCGATCACGCTGCCACTGGCAAATTGTTTGAGCAAGTCGCGCCAAGGGCAGCGTGCGGTTTCGCCATTGATTTTGGCGTGCAAAAGATGGGTGTCGGGCATGGCAGTGGCGCTGATATTGTGGGTGGTTTTCATCGGATTGCAGAGTGTAAGCTTATTGACGGCAAAACACTACCTGCTGCCGCATGCCGGTGCTGTAAGTCGTCGGCCTCAGCACGGCGGATCGATCTCGACTTGTCCCTTGAGCAGGCGCGTCAGTTCGCTACGCATGGCGCTCAAATGTCTTTCTTTGACCTGCACCTGCAGCGCTGCCGCGACATGGTAGTCGACCTGCTGCACCTGGGCCTCAAACTGTGCCAACACATGACGCACTTGCGATTCATCGCCGAAGGCGACGCGTATGGTGATGACGAGCATGGTTTCGAGTTCAATCAGATGGGCATGTTTGAATGCTTCCGAAATCGCCTGACCATAGGCGCGCGTGAGACCACCCGCCCCAAGCTTGCAACCGCCCCAGTAGCGCACCACGACGGCCAACACATTCATGACATCTTTGTGTACCAGCACATTGTAGATCGGCTTGGCGGCGGTTCCCGATGGCTCACCATCATCATCGAGACCAGATTCGGCGCTGCACAGCAGCGCCCAGCAGACATGCACCGCCCCCGGGTGTTGGGCGCGAATGTGCAGTAATTGTTGGCGTGCTTCGGCACGGCTGTTGAGCGGATACAGTTGGCCGAGGAAACGGCTTTTTTTTATCTCGATTTCTGCTGCTGCGGGTGCGGCCAACTGATGCATGAAGTGTGTGCGACTTATTGAATCACGAAATTAACCAGATACACGTCCGTTACGCCATCATGTTCTTTGACTTCCAAAATTTTGTTGATCGCGGTTTTGATTTCTTCGATCAGCTCGCGCTTGCCGTCGGCGTTTTGAATATCGGTCGACTCTTTGGAACTGAGCAGCATGATCATCGCATGCCGAACCATAGGCATTTTGCCTTTGATTTTTTCGCCGAGTTCAGGATTGCCTAGCTGCAGGGTAATGCTGATTTGCAGATAGCGGTCGAAGCTTGATAAATTGACCGTAAACGGTTCAAGCGCCGCAACCGGCGAGCCGCCGCCGCCCTCTTTTGCGCCTGAATTGGCACTGGCTGAGCCAGCCGCGCAGCAGAGCAGCAGGCCAGCCAGGAAAATTTTCAGGAAGGAAGTGTTTGCCATGATTGTTAACCTTGGATACGAAATACGCGCCAGCCCGGTAAGCGGTCTGGCGCGGCGAACTTACACGCTCAGTGGTTTGTAGCGTATGCGCTTAGGCTTGGCACCATCTTCACCGAGGCGTTTCTTTTTGTCGGCTTCATATTCCTGATAGTTACCGTCGAAGAAGGCGACTTGTGAATTGCCTTCGAATGCCAGGATGTGTGTGGCAATACGATCGAGGAACCAGCGATCATGCGAGATCACCATCACGCTGCCAGCGAATTCGAGCAGGGCATCTTCGAGTGCGCGCAGGGTTTCGATGTCGAGATCGTTGGACGGTTCATCGAGCAGCAGCACATTGCCACCTTGCAGCAGGGTTTTGGCCAGATGCAGACGACCGCGCTCACCGCCAGATAAATTGCCGACGATTTTTTGTTGGTCGCCGCCTTTGAAGTTGAAGCGGCCGAGATAGGCACGCGAAGGCATTTCAAAACGACCGACGGTAAGGATGTCGGCGCCGTTAGCGACATCGTCGAACACCGTTTTGGTGTTGCCGAGGTCTTCACGCGATTGATCGGCCAGCGAAATTTTAGCGGTTTGACCGAGCACGACTTCACCGCTGTCCGGTTGTTCCATGCCTTTGATCATCTTGAACAAGGTCGATTTACCGGCACCGTTGGGGCCGATGATACCGACGATGGCACCAGGTGGGACCTTGAAGCTCAGATTGTCGATCAACAGACGGTCGCCGAAGGCTTTGCTGACATTCTTGAATTCGATGACTTCGTTACCGAGGCGTTCTGCCACGGGAATGAAAATCTCTTGGGTCTCATTGCGTTTTTGGTATTCGTGTTCGCTCATCTCATTGAAACGGGCCAAGCGGGCCTTGCTCTTGGCTTGGCGCGCTTTCGGATTCTGGCGCGACCACTCAAGTTCCTTTTGCAGGGCTTTCTGACGCGCCGATTCGGTCGATTCTTCCTGCTTGAGGCGCGCTTGTTTCTGGTCGAGCCAAGACGAGTAATTGCCCTTCCAAGGAATGCCATGACCGCGATCGAGTTCCAAGATCCATTCGGCGGCATTATCGAGGAAGTAGCGATCATGGGTAATCGCGACGACAGTGCCGGGGAAGCGCAGCAGGAATTGTTCCAGCCAATCGACCGATTCAGCATCGAGATGGTTGGTTGGTTCATCGAGCAATAACATGTCTGGTTTCGAAAGCAACAGACGGCACAAGGCGACCCGGCGTTTTTCACCGCCCGAAAGCACACCGATTTTGGCGTCCCATGGCGGCAGACGCAGCGCATCGGCGGCCATTTCCAATTGCAGTTCAACATTGTCGCCAGCTGAGGTGGAGATGATCGCTTCCAAACGTGCTTGTTCATTGGCTAAGGCATCGAAGTCGGCATCCTCTTCGGCATAGGCGGCATACACCAGCTCGAGTTTGGCTTTGGCTTCAAATACTTCGCCCAGCGCCGATTCCACCGCTTCGCGTACCGTTTGCTCGGCATCGAGCTGCGGTTCTTGCGGCAGATAACCGATGTTCAGGTTAGGCATGGGCACGGCTTCGCCTTGGATGTCTTTGTCGATGCCTGCCATGATTTTGAGCAGCGAAGACTTGCCCGAGCCATTGAGGCCGAGCACACCGATTTTGGCACCGGGGAAGAAGGATAAAGAGATATCTTTGAGAATCTGGCGTTTCGGCGGAACGATTTTGCCGACGCGGTTCATGGTGTAGACGTAATTAGCCATTTTTTTGCTGTTTTAGGTGGTAAAGACAATGGATGCAAGGATACCTCAAGCAGCGCGGCGGCGGCGAAAATTGGCAAAATTCCAGCCAAATTGTGCCTTGCACAAAACTTGATGTAGCGCAAATTGCATCGTGCAGGGCGGATCTACACTGCTTTCATCGCCATTCAACACAAAAAGGAAAACAAAATGAAAAAAATCGCCCTCGCTCTCGTTTTAGTCGCTACTGGCTTGACTGCCACCCAAGCCATGGCCGATGAAAGCCCATGGTTGTTGCGTGTGCGTGCAGTCAATATCGCTCCGGACAACAAATCTGACCCAGTTGGCGGCGTCGGTGCTGCTGATCGTTTAAGCGTGAGCTCGAAAACCATTGCCGAATTCGATGTGTCGTATTTTATGACGCCGAACTGGTCGGCCGAATTGGTGCTGACCTATCCGCAAAAACATGATGTTATGCTCGACGGCAATAATATCGGCAGCTTCAAACACTTGCCACCTACTTTGCTGGCCCAATACCACTTCATGCCTGAAGCCAAGTTCAGTCCTTACCTCGGTGCCGGTGTCAATTACACCCGTATTTCTGATGTGACTTTGCTCAATGGTGCCGCGAATCTCGATAACCACAGCTTCGGTTTTGCTTTACAAGCCGGTGTGGATTATAAAATCGACAAAAACTGGTCTTTGAACTTCGACATCAAAAAAGTACAGATTCGCAGTGATGTAACGGCCTCAGTCGGTGGCGCAAAATTGAGCTCGGTGAAAATTGATCCGGTCTTGATCGGCGTCGGTGTCGGCTACCGTTTCTGAAGCAGCCCTGAATATAGCGCGCCCATGGCGCTGCTGATCAAAAAAGCCGGTCACATGACCGGCTTTTTTTGGTTTCCAATAACAACAACACCCACGTCATACGCCCGACTTCAACTCGTCTTATAATCGAGCTCGATTTATTTAACAACGATTTCACCCAACGGAGTATGACCATGACCCTTTCCATGTATGTTGCAACGGTACCGGTATTGACACAAATCTTAGATAGTCTGTCGCAGGTGCTGAGCAAAGCCGAAGCGCACGCAAGGGCTAAAAACATCGCACCGGAAGTATTGTTGCAAGCGCGTTTGTACCCGGATATGTTTGCCCTGACTCGCCAAGTGCAGATCGCCGCCGATTTCGCCAAAGGTATCGCCGGACGTCTGGCTCAAGCTGAATTGCCGGCTTATGAAGATACAGAAGTAAGTTTTGCTGATTTGCAAGCTCGTATCGCCAAGACCAAGGCCTTCATTGTGGCGCTCGATGTCGCCGCTTTTGCTGGCAGCGAAGCGCGCGAGATCGTATTGCGCCCGGGTACGGACAAAGAAAAGAAATTGACCGGCCATGCGTATTTACTCAATTACGGCTTGCCACAATTCTTGTTCCACGCCACCACGACCTATGCGATTTTGCGTCACAACGGTATCGAAGTCGGTAAAAAAGACTTCATGGGCGCGTATTAATCAGTCTTGCCTTGCTTATCAGTTGGCGGCGCAGCGGCTTTGATGGCTTCCACATTAAAGCTCAAGTTCACCTCGTCGCTGACAAACGGCACATAGCGGCCAAGCTGGTAATCACTGCGGCGTATGGTGGTATTGCCATTCGCGCCGCAGGCTGATTTCAAATACAGCAGCATATAGCGGCAATGAAAGTGGGTAACTTCGATACTTACCGGCCGAGTGATGTCGCGTATGCTTAACTGCCCGAGAATTTTCTTCAGCTCGCCCTGCTCAAACACCATCTGATCCGATACAAAGCGTATTGTCGGAAAGCTGTCGCTGTCAAAAAAGCTGCGCGAGCGTAGCATCTTGTTGAAGGCTTCCGAACCGGTGTTGACTGAAGCGGCCTCGATCTCGATGTCGAGCGCACCGCTTTGCGCCGCCAGGTCGAGCGTGATACTGCCACTGTTTTTATCAAAGCGACCGCTTTGAGTCGACAAACCCCAGTGCTGATAGGAAAACGTACTGTAAGTGTGTTCCGCATCGATTTGGTAGCGATCCGCGGCAGCGGCCAAGCCGCAGATGCCGCTACACAGCAATGTGCTCAACAAGCGAGCGAGTGGGGCTGGAGCGAGCATGGTGCGCACCTCAGTGGCTTAATGGTGTTGTTGGTTTGACGAATTTCAGTGTCATCCGGTCACTCTCGCCGATGGCTTGATAAGCGGCATGGCCGGTCTCTTTATTGGCATACACTGGCGGCAAGGACCAGACGCCTTTTTCATGGATGGCCAAATCCTTGGGGTTGGCATTGATTTCGCTGCGCGCGGCGAGTTCAAAACCGGCAGTTTGCGCCAAACGAATTACATAGCTTTCATGCACATACCCGCTGCTGGCAGTAGCATCTTGCTCCAGCGCTTCCGGCAGACGGTGTTCGACCACGCCGAACACACCACCCGGTTTCAAGCTCTCATAGGCGCTGGCAAACACGGCCGCGACGGCAGCATCGCCGTGTTCCACCCAATTATGGATATTGCGGAAGGTCAGTACCATGTCGACGCTGGCTGGCGCGGCATAAGCCAGTTTTCCCGGCGGTTGGAAAATACCGCTGATAACTTGATCGTAGAGTGCTGGCGCGGCAGTAAATTTTTGCGTCAAGCGTTGATAAGAGCGTTGGGCGTAGGCATCGGTCGAGGCCGGATCGGGTGCGCCGGCGGCGATCAGCTTACCCTTGCTGCGCAGGTAAGGGGCGAGAATTTCGGTGTACCAAGCCGCGCCCGGCACCAATTCCACCACCGTCATCTGCGGCTGCAGGCCGAAAAAATTCAGGGTCTCATAGGGGTGGCGGAAGGCGTCGCGCGCACTGTTGGCGGCAGAACGTTGGCTACCGGCCAGGACGGTTTGCAAGGGATCGGCGGCATGACTGTGGGCGGCAAAACCGAAACACAATCCGGCGGCGAGGAGTAAACGATGCATGGTGGGGACCCAGGAAGGCTGACAGGAAGCCTCATCATAGCAAATTCGACGACTCAGCGCGGCGCGACGATGTCGCGCTTCATTGGTGCCAGTAAAGCAAGCAGACGATTCTGGCTGGCCGCGTCGATGCCGCAGCGCTCCATCGCCAGTTGCAAGTCTTCGACCAAGGCATTGAATTGGGCGCTGCGGATACCGAGCTGTTCATGCGTCTCGCGCATAGGGTCGCCACTGTAAGTGCACGGTCCACCGCTTTGCACGCAAAACTGTTCCTTGATCAATATTCCCAGACGTTTCATGTTCGTATCTTTGAAGCTGGCGGCAATCCGCCCATCTTCTGGCACGATACGTAGCATTTCATCAACGATGCGATTGATGCCGGCTGTTTCGCCGAGTGCTCGGTATAAGTCGTCTGGCGCGGCAGCATAGGCATGAGGGATAGACACACAGTACAAGATTGCCGCAAGGCGACATCGGAACAAGCTAGCCTTCATCCTTAATACCCCGTTTGCAATGACAAATACCAGCCGCGTTGCTTGGCTGGATTGAAAATGGTGATGTCACCGAGCGTGACATACGCCAAGGTAAGCGAAACATGCTTGTTTGGAAACCAGGCTAAAAAGGCATCGTAATAGGCTTTTTCCTGATCGACGCTGAGATTGCGTGGTTTGGCGCGGTATTCGATACCACCGACCCAGTGGCGCTCGAGTAAATACGCGAGCGATACTTCCGGCATGATCTGGTAGCGGTCGTGCAAGTCGCCGCCAAAGCCAAGCAAGCCCATTTGATTGGCTTTGCTCAGGCGAATCGTGCCGTTTAACAACAGGCTGTTGGCCAACAGCAATTTGCTCGCCGCCAGATAATAATCGATGCCATGCGTGTCGACTGCGCCGAGTTGGCGCACATTATCAACGCCGAGTGCCGCCAGACCGGCGAGTCGGTGATCGTGCTTATACAAGGCTCCGATGGCGATCTGCGGCTGCCAACGATCTTGGTCGGCCACGGGGTCGCCGCTGAGTTTGAGTTTGATGCCGACTATATCTTGGGCCAATACCAACTGATCGAGCGGCGCGCGGCTGCCGCTCAATTGCTGCTGTCCTAATGATAATTCGAGTTTATCGGCGATGCCAAGCGCAATGCCGCCGGTTTTCAGTTGGTAATCTTGGGTGCGCAGGGTACTGACATGTGCCGTGATGCCGTAACTATCTTCGCTGCCGTAGCCGCTGATCAAGGCCCACGGGCTCAGCCCACCACCACCAGCCGCTTCCACTGTCGCAACACCGCCAGTGGCCAGCAGTTTACCGTGATCGGGAGCGGCTGGAAATGATTGCGCCGTCGCTGGCAGAGACAGGCAGAGACTGGTAGTGCAAGCAAGAAAAACACGCAAATTAGACTCGGACATAAAATGACATGACAAAAGAAAGATAGGAAAAAGACGCGCACTCTGCTTTCATGCAATGCAATTGAATAAGTTGTAGTTTGGCATGTAAACTCAATACTGTCATAATTGGTTGCTTAAAAGATACTAATTAGAGGCTAATTCAATACGAATTAACAATTCTTGTCAGCATAGGAACACCGGCCCTACCATCCATGAATCAGTCCATAGTATGCTTAGATGTTTTAAGTTGTAGTGCTGCAGCAACTCGTTATTATGAGTTCTTGTCGGCGCAAAAATCACAGGCTGGCAACGCTGTTTTCCTCGTCGTTTTAATTTCCTTGAAGCAACCCTGCATGAGCCGCTCTTCCCTTCGTCGCGAACTAGTGATTCCGATTACCGTGTTGGTAATCGGTGTGTCGGCGGCGATTGGCTGGGTGTCGATGAAGGCTGGCACCGATGCGGTGCAAAGTTTGACGCACCGGATCTTGCTCGACATGGTCAGCGGTATCAATCTGGCGACCGAAAAGCATCTCGACGGCGCCATCACCGCGCTCGAATCGGTTGCTCCCAGCCGTTCGCACATGCCGCAGGAATTGGATTTTGATCCCGATTTGCGGGCACTCGAAACGAAGTTCTGGGCGGCCAGCGGTTTGTTCATGGACGTGAACAACTACGTCTACTTTGGCGGTACTGACGGTCGCTTCGTCGGTGTCTACCGAGTTTCTGCAGACGAAGTGCAGGTCTTGTGGCGCGAGTCGAATGCCAGTCGGCGCGATGTGTTTCGCGTGGTCGCCGTCGGTGATCGCACCACCTTGCTGCGCTCAGACCAAATGGATCCACGCACACGCCCTTGGTATCAGGTGGCGATGCGTGCCAACGCGCCGGTGTGGTCGAAAATTTACAATAATTTTTCCTTCCACTACCCGACCATCACGCTGGCCAAAGCCGTGTATAAAAAAGATCATGAATTTGCCGGCGTTGTCGCAACCGATGTGACCTTGAAGCAATTGTCTGTATTTTTAAGCAAACTTGAAATCAGCAAGAACAGCGTAGCCTACATCGTCGATGCCGACGGCTATATCGTTGCGACTTCCGGCAAAGAATTGCCTGAAAGAAAAAATAACGGCATGCCCGAGCGCATGCGTGCGGTCGAGATGAAAACCGCCCTCATCAGTGGTACCTATGCCACAATTGGCAACGAGCAAATCAACACGGCGCAAACCCGCTCGATGGAGTTGCCATTGGGCACAGTTGACATGGCGATTTCCCCGCTCGGCACCAAGCAGGGTTTGCATTGGCAAACCGTGGTGGCCGTGCCGCGTGCCGATTTCATGAGCAGCATCAATCAAGGTTTTTTACAAAGCGTCGTCATTGCGGTGGCCTGTATCATTTTTGCCTTGACGATAGGTTTGACCATCGTCGAGCGGGTGATCCGCGATATCCGCAAGTTGACGGCGGCGGTAGAAAAATTCGGTAATGGCGAAGCGATACCGCGACTCGACATTCGCCGTAGCGATGAAATCGGCATCTTGGCGCAAACCTTTAGCGAAATGGAAAACAAGCTGCGCTTCGACAAGCTGACCCAAGTTGCCAACCGTGAATCTTTATTTGCCCAGATCAGCCAATTGCAAAAACAGGCTGGTAAACATCCGGACGGCTCGCAAGGCTTCACGCTGCTGTTCATCGATCTCGATCGCTTCAAAATGGTGAATGACAGCCATGGCCATGATGCCGGCGATAAGGTCTTGGTGATTACGGCCGCGCGTTTGCGTTCAGCCATCCGCGATTCGGACGAAGTAGCACGTTACGGTGGCGATGAATTCGTGCTTTTGTTAAAGGACACCAAACATTCCATCGATATTCACCACATGGTCGAAAAGATTTCCAACTTGGTCGAACAACCGATCGCCATCGATAATGCCATCGTCGGCATCGGCGCCTCAATCGGTTGGGCCAGCTTCCCGGAAGATGGCCGTGACTATGTCAGATTGATCAAAATCGCCGACAGCCGCATGTACAACCGCAAGCGCGATCGCAAGACTGCCGCAGTGATTCACTTGGTGTGATCAAAAATCTGACTAGGGTTTGAAACCCCGGCCTTCAGAGGCTGTCGCAAAAGCCTGATGGACGTTTTTTACAC
>NZ_JASJVS010000057.1:0-24250 GCF_035019605.1 Undibacterium sp. 5I2
CCTGTGCGGCAGTGAACGGGTGACGCATGAGCCAAGGAACCAAGAATAATTTCTAAGCTGCCTGTGCGGCAGTGAACCAGTCGATATCATCGCGCTCCTGGATTGGAAATTTCTAAGCTGCCTGTGCGGCAGTGAACTTGCTGAGATGGAAACTGAGGTGATTACGAGTTTTCTAAGCTGCCTGTGCGGCAGTGAACGGGTGACGCATGAGCCAAGGAACCAAGAATAATTTCTAAGCTGCCTGTGCGGCAGTGAACTACAGCAAGAGAGAACGGCAAGAGTGGGGGAATTTCTAATCTGCCTGTGCGGCAGTGAACCTATCCGCCGCGCTTCGCCTGGCAGCCGATCATTTCTAAGCTGCCTGTGCGGCAGTGAACCCAATGCCGCGTCGGCACTGCTGGCGTCATACTTTCTAAGCTGCCTGTGCGGCAGTGAACGCATTCTGCGATCAGCGCTCGAAGGCGCTAAATTTCTAAGCTGCCTGTGCGGCAGTGAACGGCGAATGGATCAAGATGCGCACAAATCTCTGTTTCTAAGCTGCCTGTGCGGCAGTGAACGGCCGGTGACTATTTCCCTAACCTTTACAACTTTTCTAAGCTGCCTGTGCGGCAGTGAACAGGCGGCGCGGGAAGACCGACCCCCCCTTATATTTCTAAGCTGCCTGTGCGGCAGTGAACAGCCTCCCTTACCTATGCCATTCACAGTTCGATTTCTAAGCTGCCTGTGCGGCAGTGAACAACTAGAAAAACGACCATTTTTTAGGGTCATATTTCTAAGCTGCCTGTGCGGCAGTGAACTCAAACTCATTTCTGCGCGCAGATTGCGCAGTTTTCTAAGCTGCCTGTGCGGCAGTGAACGTCTACGCATGCGCTGCATGGCGGGTTTACGTTTTCTAAGCTGCCTGTGCGGCAGTGAACTGAGGGTATTTGCCGTGGCTGTTCCTGTTTCTTTTCTAAGCTGCCTGTGCGGCAGTGAACGCTTAATAATGCAGTCATCGTCATCGTTCCTTTTTCTAAGCTGCCTGTGCGGCAGTGAACAATTGTAAGCGAGGACTGGCGTAGGGACTGAATTTCTAAGCTGCCTGTGCGGCAGTGAACCCCTGAATAAGCAATCAATTACCGTATCTGCTTTTCTAAGCTGCCTGTGCGGCAGTGAACCAAACCTTCTTCTTCCGAGCCAAGCATTACATTTTCTAAGCTGCCTGTGCGGCAGTGAACTTTTTTTGTTCCGTTGGCAGGTTTGGCCGTCTTTTCTAAGCTGCCTGTGCGGCAGTGAACTCATCCGGCGTATGTGTGTAAAAACGCGGCTTTTTCTAAGCTGCCTGTGCGGCAGTGAACAACAAGACATCAATTGTTATCCAAACTAACGATTTCTAAGCTGCCTGTGCGGCAGTGAACAACCTGGCAGCAAGGGGGTTGGTGCACATTGTTTTCTAAGCTGCCTGTGCGGCAGTGAACAGACACATTGTGCACTTCCATAATTTATAAATTTTCTAAGCTGCCTGTGCGGCAGTGAACATCCGTAATTTATAGAACGATCCATAATTTATTTTCTAAGCTGCCTGTGCGGCAGTGAACATCGCCCCCGTGGACGACAATTAAACATCCACTTTCTAAGCTGCCTGTGCGGCAGTGAACTAGGTAATCTTTAAAAAAAATCGTCCTTTTTTTTTCTAAGCTGCCTGTGCGGCAGTGAACCCGGCCTTCGATGTCCGGGTGCTGGGCCTGGTTTTCTAAGCTGCCTGTGCGGCAGTGAACTAACGCACCTACCTCAAACTGTGGATGACATATTTCTAAGCTGCCTGTGCGGCAGTGAACAAGGCGGTTGGAGCACAATGTGGCCGCAAGGCTTTCTAAGCTGCCTGTGCGGCAGTGAACTGCGGCTGGGATTTCTCCATCATCGCAATCATTTTCTAAGCTGCCTGTGCGGCAGTGAACCTTCGCCTTGCACTTCGCCAATAAATCGTGACTTTCTAAGCTGCCTGTGCGGCAGTGAACGCCAAGTGAATTTAAGAAACGCAGTTTTTTTGTTTCTAAGCTGCCTGTGCGGCAGTGAACCCGCCGGCCTTCGATGTCCGGGTGCTGCACCTTTTCTAAGCTGCCTGTGCGGCAGTGAACTGACGCACCTACCTCAAACTGTGGACGACATATTTCTAAGCTGCCTGTGCGGCAGTGAACGGAAGTACACAATGTGATCGTTTATAAATTATTTTCTAAGCTGCCTGTGCGGCAGTGAACATTATTTGCGCCTGCGCGTTGAGGTCTTTGATTTTCTAAGCTGCCTGTGCGGCAGTGAACTAAAAAATGGCCATTTTTCTAGTTATTTTGCATTTCTAAGCTGCCTGTGCGGCAGTGAACATTTGATGCAAACAAATGGACATACTTTTTTTTTTTAAGCTGCCTGTGCGGCAGTGAACAGGCGGCGCGTAGAGACCGACCCCCCCTCATATTTCTAAGCTGCCTGTGCGGCAGTGAACATGAACGAATATTCCAGTACGGGATTTGATATTTTCTAAGCTGCCTGTGCGGCAGTGAACTTTTGGAACCGGTCGGCTTTCCAACTTTGTACTTTCTAAGCTGCCTGTGCGGCAGTGAACAAGCAAGTTGCGAAGCTTCGCATCGAGCTTGATTTCTAAGCTGCCTGTGCGGCAGTGAACATTAACATCGTCACTCAAGCCAAAGACGCGCTTTTTCTAAGCTGCCTGTGCGGCAGTGAACACTATTTGTGACCGACGCCATTTTCCATACAATTTCTAAGCTGCCTGTGCGGCAGTGAACGCCGATACGCAGCGGTTCAGTGGCCGTACCATTTTCTAAGCTGCCTGTGCGGCAGTGAACAGGCGGCGCGGGAAGACCGACCCCCCCCCATATTTCTAAGCTGCCTGTGCGGCAGTGAACCTCGTATTTCTTGCCAGCCGCTGGTTATCATCTTTCTAAGCTGCCTGTGCGGCAGTGAACCCATCCAACGGGCCAAAGAACTTTGGATCACATTTCTAAGCTGCCTGTGCGGCAGTGAACGGACTTGTCTAATACAAAAATTGATTCGAGCGTTTCTAAGCTGCCTGTGCGGCAGTGAACAGAGGATACAAACAAAAAAACTAAATAGCAACAAGCACTTAGCGTATTTTAGCCATTTTTAGCTATGTTTTTAGACTGAAGAATAAGTCTATGATTTTAAACGATTTATTTTAAATCAAAATTTCATTGGTCGAAACAAAGGTGTTAAATAGGGGGGGGAGGGCTGCCATTAAATGCAGTAGCCAATTTCGGTCGATCAGTTTCGATAGCAACAGTAGCCGTATGGCTTCCCGTATACGAACACTTTGTAGGCGACGAGGGTTCGTCCCGACGCTGCTGAGTACGAACAAAAAATGAAAAAAAATCTATTGAAGTGTCCGCTATTGCTTGGCCATTACAATTTTTGGTTTTTTATTCGCGTAGGATGGGCTCTTAAATGGGCCAGTATCCGGTATCGAGATGAATTTTTGCCTCTCACAGGCAAGACCGACCAGACAGGAGGGGGGCGAGCGGACGGTTTTTTGGTTTTTGCGTTTGCTTTTGCTACTGCTTTTCTTGCGTGTTCTTCGGTGCCTTGCCCGTGGACATAAGCACGCACAGTCTTCAGTGTGGCAGCCTCTTTTTGCGTAAGCAGTAGGCTTCCGACTAAGGTGGGTGTGGACGTCAATGGCCTGAATTTTCAGGCCAGCCCCACCAAATTTAAAATAGGTTATCCTACTGTTCAAGAGGTTGTCGCAAAAGCCCGATGAACGTTTTTTTCATACCTGAAACACCGCCTACCTCGTTATTCCCGCATGCCTTTGGCGGGAACCCAGTGTCGTTTTGTAGCGCTGAAAATGCCATCATGTCTCGCATTTTCAGTTAATAACGAACGCCTCGGGATTCCTGCCAAAAGCTCGCAGGAATGATGTGGTCAGCGGTTGGAGTAATGATACCGGCCGAAATCCTTTTGCGACAGCCTCTTGACCCAGAGGCGCTGACGCGCGCCAGTTATTAACAACGTTGACGGCACTTTCCCTATGAGCACACGACTAGTCTGGTTCAAGCGCGATCTTCGAGCGCATGACCATGAGGCGCTGACGAAAGCCGCGCAGTTGGGCCCAATCTTGTGCGTGTATATTATTGAACCGTCTGTATGGCAAAGTCCCGACAGTTCTCAGCGCCAATTTATTTTTTTACGCGCGTGTCTGCGCGATCTTTACAGACAATTGCAATTGCTGGGCGCACGATTGCATGTGGTCACGGGCGAAGTCGTCGATGTGCTGAATCGGCTGCAGCAATCGCTGCCCCTGGCAGAAATTTACTCGCATCAGGAGACCGGCAATGCGTTGACCTATGCCCGCGATCTGCGCGTCGCACAATGGTGCCGCACTAATCAGATTGCCTGGCATGAATTTCGGCAGCATGGGGTAATCCGACGGCTGTCAAAGCGTGATCAATGGAATAGCCAATGGGCGACCTTGATGAACAGTCCTCAGCAAGCGTTGGTCTCCATAGATACGGTCGACTTGCCGTGGGCTACTGAATCCTGGCCTGCCTGGGAAAACTGGCAACGCGCTGAAGATCAGCCTGCCCAGATGCAAGTTGGTGGCAGAGCTCAAGGATTGGCCTTGCTGGAGTCCTTCCTGACTAAGCGGAGTGCGAGCTATCGAGGTGGTATATCTTCGCCACTAACTGCACCGAGTGCCTGCTCCCGACTCTCACCCTATCTGAGCTGGGGGTGCTTGAGCATGCGTGAGGTGCTGCAGGCATCAAGCAAGAAGCTCGAACAATTACCGCCAGAGTCGCGTGCCGCCAAGGGCGTGACGGGCTTTCTGAGTCGTCTGCATTGGCATTGTCATTTTATTCAAAAACTGGAGACCGAGCCGGAAATAGAATGGTGCAATATGCATCGTGGCTATGATGGCTTGCGCGAGGCCGAGTGGAACCAGGAACATTTTTCAGCATTGATACAGAATCGTACCGGCTGGCCTTTGGTAGACGCCTGCGTTGTCATGCTCAGAGAAACGGGCTGGTTGAATTTTCGGATGCGCGCCATGCTGGTTTCGGTGGCGGCTTATCCGCTGTGGCTGCATTGGAAGCCGGTAGGGGATTGGCTGGCCACACAGTTTGTTGATTACGAACCTGGTATCCACTGGAGCCAGATGCAAATGCAGTCTGGCACCACCGGCATTAACACTACGCGCGTTTACAATCCGATCAAACAAGCGCGCGATCACGATCCGGAGGGACGCTTCGTCCGGCGCTGGTTGCCAATATTGCGCAAGGTACCTGACAGTTGGTTGTTCGAACCTTGGAAAATGCCGCCTGAAGTGCAACGATATTGTGGTGTCGCCGTGGGAGAGCAAGGCTCTGGCGAACAATTCTGGCCTATCCCACCAGTTGATCTCGACGAGGCTACCCGTAGCGCAAAGAGTCGCCTCCATGCTCGCCGTGTTCAGCCCGAGGTTCGAGCTGCAAAAAATGAGATTCTCGAACGCCACGGTTCCCGTGCTCACTCTCGCAGTAAGATGGCGGGCCGAAAACCCGAGAGGACTGACACGCAGAGCAGTTTTGATTTTTAGGAAAAACCGGTTCATGTCGAACCAGGTACGGAGTCTTCTCGTCGCTCTTTTGATTCGACTATCAAAAAAATCAATAACCAACACCCCTATATTGCCTAAGCTAGCGAATACGTAATCAGCTTATCCTTTAATGCTGCATCGATGCGTGTTTGCCAGCCATCACTTCGGGCGCGAGGCGCAGGGTGGTTAATACTTTGATCGGGGCTTTTTGTTTGCCGCGCCGTTTCATTCCTAGTGTTTTTTGTCATTCTAAGGGGAGCACTTCCTGTGCTGGACGAAAGTTTCGCATGTCCACGGCGGATAGCTTACGGACTTCGCCACCTTCGTCAATGATTGGTAGTCGTTTTTTCATCAAAAATCTGACTAGGGTTTGAAACCCCGGCCTTCAGAGGCTGTCGCAAAAGGGTATTGAGTCGGTATCATGACCCCAACTGGTGGGCACGTCATTCCTGCGCGCTTTTGGCAGGAACCCAGCGGCGTTCGTGGTTAACTGAAAATGCCAGATTTGATCGTGTTTTCAGCGCTAAAAACGACACTGGGTTCCCGCCAAAAGCATGCGGGAATGACGAGGTATGCGGTGTTTCAGGTGTAAAAAACGTCCATCAGGCTTTTGCGACAGCCTCTTTTGGCCGGTGAGCGACGAAGGAGCGACGCGATGGGAGGGGATGCAAACCCCTTCCAGAGTCTTTTCCATCGTCGCTTGCGACGATCCATTAAGTTGTTCAGATTTACGCGTGAAATCTGGGCCTTCAGAGGCTGTCGCAAAAGGGTTTTCAGTCGGTATCATTACTCTCGGCAGACATGTCACTCCCCGTGCTCTCGCCTCGTCATTCCTGCGTAGGCAGGAATCCAGTGGCACGTCAGTGCCTTCAGGGTGGGAGTGTCGATCAAGGGCACTTTTTTTTCTGTGAAATGAACACGTTCTGCTGCGCCTGAGCAGCACAGATATCACAGATATAAAGGGCGCATGCGCGCCACTGGATTGCCGCCTGCGCGGCAATGACGAATTGGGCGAATGGGTGGGCGCGCAATCGACCTGACTTGTGGGTAATGATTAGGCTTTTGCGACAGCCTCTGAAGGCCGAGGTTTCAAACCCTAGTCAGATTTTTGATTAACTGTATTCATGTCAAGTTCCGCGATAGCGGCGCTGTCAGAGTCAAGGCTTTGTACCTGCCATCGGCGTTAATATCGATGGCAGCACGCGGCAGCGGGGCGCGCTTACTTGCGGTTGTTCTTTTCGAGGTTATCAAACAGTTCAGTAGCAGAGTCAAAACGGGCGCGATGTGTGCATGCAATCTCGTCAGCCTCGACCATCGCGGCGGGAGTTTCAACGTTCGGCACCTTAAGCGCAAACAGCAGGGCAAGGTCTGTTTGTAGTCGCTATTGCAACAGAATCCTTTTTTTGTGTACTTAATTGATGCGAGTTCAGGAAAATCCGGACACATGCCGGACACGCAGCCCGAAAATAAAAAAGGACCTGCAGCCTGAAAACTGTAAGTCCTTGATTTTGTTTGGTCGGGACGGCAAGATTCGAACTTGCGACCCCGTGCACCCCATGCACGTACGCTACCAGGCTGCGCTACGCCCCGACTCTGAGCGAAACAGTATAGAGCATAGGAAAAAAATTTTCCATGCTTGGGCAGATATTTTTTTTGACGTTGCTGTTTTGAAAGTATTTGCAGAATATATTTTTTTAATTTGACTGAAATATTTTCATATTTTCTCAAAAGCGGTGAGAATAGGGGGCTAAAGCTTGCAGTGCCTGTGCTAATCAGTGCGGCGCGGTGCTGTGGGATGGATAACGTACTCTTTTTTTGAAAATCATGACCATTAAAATCAGTCACCATTTTGACGCCGGCGCGATCGATCTGGTTAAGGCCGAGCGGGCCGATGCCATCGAGTTGAATCTGCGTAAGGATTCCCATGCCGATATACGACAATGGTTTTATTTCCGTCTGCAAGGCGCGCGTGCGCAGCCGGCCGTGATGCGGATTCTTAATGCCGGTCTGTCTACCTATCCCAAGGGGTGGGAAAATTATCGTGCCGTCGCCAGTTATGATCGCGAAACTTGGTTTCGCGTCGATACCGAGTTCGATGGCGCGGTGCTGACGATCCGGCATACGCCCGACAGTGACAGCGTCTATTACGCCTATTTTGAACCGTACAGCTGGGAACGTCATTTGGCGTTACTCGGCAGCGTCGCGCATTCGCCGCTGGCGCAGGTGCAGGATCTGGGTAATACCGTCGATGGGCGTGATCTCAATATGGTGGTGGTTGGCGATCCGTCGGCAGCGAAAAAAGTGTGGGTGATCGCGCGTCAACATCCGGGTGAAACCATGGCGGAGTGGCTGGTCGAAGGCATGCTCGATGCCTTGCTTGATCCGGCTAATCCGATTGCGCGGCGTATTCTCGATCATGCGGTGCTGTATGTGGTGCCGAATATGAATCCGGACGGGGCGTATCGCGGTAATCTGCGCACTAATGCGGCTGGTGCCAATCTGAATCGCGAATGGATGGCACCGTCGCTGGCGGCTAGTCCGGAAGTGTTCCATGTTAAAAATAAAATCGCGGAAACCGGTTGTGATTTGTTTCTCGATATTCATGGTGATGAAGCCTTACCGTATGTGTTCGTGGCCGGCAGTGAAATGCTGAGCGGTTTCAGTGCCCAGCAATTGCAGGAGCAGCAGCGCTTCGTCGACAGTTTTTGTTTGGCTAGTCCGGATTTTCAGACGGAAGTCGGGTATTCGGCGTCAAAATATAATGAAGACATGCTCAAGCTGGCATCGAAATTCATCGGTCACACCTATCAATGCGTGTCCTTGACCTTGGAATTGCCGTTCAAAGACAATGATAATTTGCCCGACGCCGAAGTGGGCTGGAACGGTGCGCGCAGTGCCAAGTTGGGCGAAGCAATGTTACAAGCGATACTCAGTCATGTGACGGCGGTCTGAGGGCGGGTTGGTCTAACGAGGATGCCGCTGAGGCATCCTTTTTTTTGCCTGCAATCTCAGTATGGTCGAATTTTACAAGCTGAAATGTAGACTATATGTCACATTGTAAGCGTCTTGCTGGGGCCTGCTCGGTAGTGTAGTGGTCGCGGCGCTTGCGTTTTTTTGTGATGACGATACATGATAGCTCGTGTTCATTCCTCTGCTGTGGCCCCTGGTTATGCCGGCCTGACGCGCGCTGAGTCATTGGCCGCTACCTCGTCGAAGCTGGCGACGCTGTGTCGGGCGGGTCGCAGTCGGCTGCAGCCGAGTGAGGCAGGGCAACAGCATTTGCATAGACTGCGGCTGAGAATGCTGCATTGGTTACCGGTGCAGCGCGCTGCTGGTATCGAACGCAGTCGTCGCGACTTGCTTGAGCGACAGGTTGCCTTGCTCGATGAATTGGATACGCAACTGCGGCCGCGCGAATGGAAACAGCACTTGCGCGCGTTGGCGCACCAGTTGAACGCGGCAGCCGCTTTGCGGCCGCAGCATTGCTCGGCGACGGTTTGCTCGGTGGCGGCGAGCACGTTGGCGGCGCTCGAATGTTGGCGCAAGAGTGCCAAACCGGGCTTAACGTACGTCGGGGTCGATGCTGCGGCATTGGCGTGGCAGCAGCGCTTGCTGCAGCAAGCCGAGCGCGTCGTGCTGAATTGGCGCGCGGCGGCGCACGCTGACGATGATGTCTTGAGCCAGTGGGCGGCTGGCTTGCAGACCTTGCTTGAGGCCTTGGCGGCGGATCTGCAACGGCGTCGGCTGTGCCGTCAGCGCTGGCTGGTGCTGGAGCGACAAGTGGATAAGCAGACGCGCCGACAAACCGATAATTTGGCACCGCTCAGCCGGCGGATTGCACATGAAGTGAGGCGGGTGCTCACGCCGCTGTTGCCGCTGCCAGAACCAGCGCTGCGCACGCTGTTGGAAGAAATGCGCGGCTTTGCATTGGAGCTCGATTATCTGTGTGATGGCCGTTTGCTGGTCGCGCATGCGCCGTTGTGGTTGCCGGATGCTGCTGATCCGATCCTGGCCAGCTTGCTGACACAAATCGATCACGCCTGGCGTGTACCGCTGACGACGACCATGGTGCAGTGGGATAGTCCGACACGGCTCGGTGTGGCGTTGATCGCTGCGAGTCAGAGTTTGGGAGTGCTGGCGACGGTGATGCGCGGACTGGCCTGCGCCGAGCACTTGCAGGCAGCTTTGGCCGGCCATGATGCCGCTGTCAAAACGGTTTGGAATGCCGAACACAACCCCATCAGTGAAGAGCAGGTGCTGCATCATCTGACGCAGTATGCGTATCGCGCTTGGTTGCCGCAGCAGGATGAGCATCCGTCAATGGCACGCCGCGCAGATTTTGAACAGCGGGCGCAGACGCTGCTGCATGGGCAGCCGGATTTATTGCGGCAGTTTCGTCAGCAGTGGCAAGCCTTGCATGTGCAAGTGCCGGCGCGTGCTTATGCTGTTTTTCGTGCCGGCTGGTTACGCAGCGCAGCGCTGGTGTCACCGGTGACAGCGGGCATCGAACTGCTGCTTGAACAGGGCTTGGCTGCTGGCTTGCCATGGTCCGGCGCGGCGGCCCAAGCCGTGTGTCAGACCGACAGCGCTCCGCGCGGCAGCGCCAGCGAGCGGGCGGCAGCGGATGTCGGCACCGTGTTTGAGCATGCGCTGGCGGTACCACTGGCGGCGCGGCACGACAGTGTGGCGCTCAGTGAAAGTCGGTTTTGGCACGGCTTGTCGGGCTGGTCGCCGGCGCAATCTACGCTGTCGGCGATCGTGCGACAGCCTGATGGAGTTTTCTCTCTGAATTGGCAGGGCAATGATGGGCGGGCGGTTGTCATGCAGCGCAGCGAGCAGGAGGTGGTCAGCGCGGTGACACAGGCGCGCTGGTCGCCGAGTCAAGGAGGCATAGCCGGCGTAGCCAGGGCACTGAATTTACCGAAATTTTTACGGGTCGGGCAGTTGCAGTTCAGCTTGCATGATTTACGTCATGCCAATCTCAGTGAGCTCGTCGATGCCGCGTATTTCATCAGCCTGCTCGACGCTGCGGCCGATGTCGCTGAGTATGCGGCACAAGCGGCGCAACAGCGTCAGCAAGGACGGCAAATCGTGCCGACAGCGGTCGATACGGCATCGGTGCGCGCGCGCTCGGTGTGGGAAAAGCTGGGCCGCAGCGCCGAGCGGCTCTCACGTTTATTAGCTGGGCCGCTGCTGGCCAGTGGTTTTCAAGACTTGGCCACGCGCGCCGGCAGCTTGCAAGATACCCGGCTGAGCAGCGAACAGCGGCAGCGACTCAGCGATACAGTCATCAGTGACGGCGTCGGCTTGCTGCTGACGGCCGGCAGCCTGGCCGTGAGCCGACTCAGCCCGGTTGGTTTTGCATATCAACTGGGTTTGAGTTTTCGTGACTGGTTGTTCCAACAATGGGATATGGCAGAGCGTGGCAATGCGGTCTGTGCCGAATTGAGCATGATTTTCAATGCCACCGCAGTACCGCTGCAATTATTCGTCGCCGCCATCGATAGTCCCTCGCTCAGGCTGGTCGGCTCACCGCACAGTCCTTTGCGTCAGACGGTGGTCACGGCGACGGCGGTGCATTACTGGCCCGGTGCGGTCAACATCATGGATGGCTGTTTGTCGGAGACGCAGGTCGCCCAGGCGGTCGAAACGCCGGCGGTGCTGGCTTCGGTGTTATATGCGCTCTCGCCGATGGAATGGGTGAAAAATTTTCCCCTGACCTTAGCGCATCAGGCACAGGTAGAAAAAAAATGGTCACACGAAAGTAATCAGACGGTGCCGGCTTACTTTGGCAATGTGTTCAAACTGCGGCGCAACAAACCGGTTGATGTCCTCTTGCAGGGGCCGAATCAGGCGCGGTCCTTGCGCAGCTTGTTGCATGTCGCTGAAGGGGCGCGGCAACTCGCTCTGCCCGTTGGTGTAGCGGCACAAGTACAGCTGGAATGGCCATTGGTACCAGATTTGGACTTGGTGCCGGTGAGCGGGTCGGCGTTTAATTATTATCACAGTAGCAGTAGCAAGCCTGAGCGCTTGCAGTATGAGCGCCAGTATGGCGAGTGCTTTCCCATCAGCAGCGCGCGGTATGCCGACTTGTTATTGCAGGCGGTGCTGCGTATCGGTCATGCCAGTCAACGCGTGGTCGTTGCACAGACGGCGATGCAGCTTAAATTACTGCCCAGCGGCGTGGCGGCGCATGCCGGTTTATGCAGCGTCCACTTTCACAGCGAGACCCGGCTGCCGCTGACGGTGGTGCTTGATACGACTTTGCAGCGACTGCGCTTGAGCAGCCGGGATGGGGGCGGATTTCGTATTTTATTGGTGGCTGAAGAGGCACTCGGGCAAGATGTGGTCGAACCCTTGCAGTTGCGAATCGATCCCGCTGATGCCCGTGTGTTGTTGGTCGAGCGGAGTAATGTTTCGGTGCCGCGGGATGAAGTGCTGGCCTTGTTTTTACGCCGACTGGCTGCCTTTGAGAAGCAATACATCAAGGCCGCCACCATCGTCGTCAACGGTATCGCGTTCGACCGGTTTGTCGCGAATTATCTGTACCCGCTGTTGTCGTTGCAGCGGCAGAAAGAGGTGCGGCACTGGGGCTTGCAGATTGAGCTGCCGGCACCGCGGGCCGATGAAACGATAGGCTTGATGTATCGCGATGAGCATGTCTTGGCGGCGGGTATGCGTGCGCGGGTGGTACAGGTGATCGCTGATTGTCAACGCTCATTTTTGCTCGGCTATCAGATCAGCTACTCGTATCGGCTGCAGATCGCCATGCAGGCTGAGGCCACCGAGCCCGGTCGTTTGTCAGCCTTGGCCTCGGCTGACTTTGTGATCGATCTTGAACATGCCGGGTTGCGTTATCGAGTGGCCGCGCAAGGGCAGCATGCGCGTTGGGGTGATCTGCAGGTGAGCGCACTGAGTGCCGAGGTGTTGGCGCGCGATGGCGCAGTCGATATCGTGGCGGCACCGCTGGCCGATGGCCATATCGAGGCACATGAACAGCACTGGATGCTGCGGCGTGATGATGGTGCCAGGCGGCCTATCACGACGCCGGTATGGCTGCGCTACCAGCAAATTCGCGCCGAAGCCGATGATGTGAATGCGCTCGACGCCGCTCTACCGTACTTGCAAAAAAAAGTAGGCGCAGCGCTGGCGACACTGCGCGTCCCCTTACATGGTCGCGGCTTGATGGCGCAGCAGTATCAGCGTGAGCATGAGCAGTACGAGCCGATTGAGGGGCTTGAGGCGCTTGATTCACTTGATCCGCTTGAACCACTTGAACCGACCGAAGCAGTGCCGCAAACTGAGCAACGCGTCGCGACGCGGCGCGCGACCGCGATCAAACAATGGTATGACCGGCAAGCACGGTTTCTATTGACGGCAGCAGCGCGGCGACTCGATTTGCCTGATCCCGAGGAGGATGGCGCACGGGTTTTGAATCAAGCGTATCTGGTGAAATTATCTACCCGCATCGCCGCCTTGAAAGACAATCTGCAGCAATTCATACTCGAACAAGCCAGCGTCGATGGTCCCTTTACCTATTTGCCGACGCTGGCCAATGAGCGTGAGCTCGTGGCTTGGCATGCCGGGGCCGTCTTGCCGTCGTTGGCGCAGATCATGGCGGCGCTGGCGAGTGTCAGCGAGCCGCGAGCGCCGCTGCTGAAAATTACGTGGACCAAGGCGACCGAGGAAAATGTTGCGCTCTGCCATGTCGATAGCGGCACTGTGTGGCAGCCGCCCGGTACGGCGGCGACGCTGCGTAGTCTCGGCATGTGGCGCGGGCAAGTCTACTGGTCGCTGGATGGGCACCGTTTGTTTCGTGCTTCTCCGGGTGATGCGGCCAGTGTTGTTGAGGTGTTGGCAGCAGGTTTGCAGCGCCGCTTGTACCTGCAGAAAGGCGTGTTTATCTTCGATACGCAACTCGGTCCCCTGTGGAGTGACGGTAAGGCACAACTGGTCATGCTCAGTGATACGCTCAGTGACACGATCTGGCGCTGGCATGAGCCAGACCGGATGGCGCGTTATTATGTCGGTGACAGTGGGCAGGCCGCAGATGCCGGCGCATTGCAACGCGTGTTTGCCAGCCTGGCATGCGCGGATATACAAGGCTATCGGGCTTGGTTGCAGGCGCAGGCGGTGCTGCCGAGCGAGCAGTGGCCACCATCACGACTGCACTTGAGCCCGGTTTCACTGTACCGTCTGCATGACGCCGCTGCTGTGCTGTATCCGGTCGGTGCCGACACGGTTACTACCGCCGCGCTGGCAGCGCATTATCGCTTGGCTGCTGCGGCCGACCAGGTTGAGGCGGTGGCCGAAGTTGATCGTTGGTTGGAAATTTATCGTGGCTTGTCTGAGAATAATGACTACTTATTCCGACCAAGCGAGGGCTATGCGCGTCGTTATCGCTTCAGTCTGGCGCAGGCCAAAGCGGTTTGCAGCGGTGTGCAATTACCGCCGCAAACCTCGGCTGCCGCACTGCTGAGCTTGGCTGCGGCGTGGCAGAGTAATGCTGAAGAGAGCGCGCCTTTGCTGGCCTTTGATGATGCTGATTTGGCGCGCAAGCTGTGGCGCAATCCGCTGACTGACAGTTATGTGTGGACGGTGGCACAGGCGGTATTTATCGGCCAGCAATGGCAAGGTACGCGCGCTTACAGCTTGTTTCAATGGCCCGGTGAAGATCCGGTCCGACGGCTGCGGGTAGAACTGCATCAAGAATTGTCACGCGACAACTTGCCGCTCAACGCTAGCTTGGTCGCGCCGTTGGCAAGTTTCTGCTTGCCTGCGCAGTATGGCTCTGAACTGTCGGATTTGCTCTGGCAAGTGATTACGCCATCCTTGCTGTACTTGCGTCATGCGGCCGAGCATCAGGGGTTTTTGTATCTGGCCGAGGACGCCGGCTTGATCGCGCTGCCGTGGGCTTACGGCCAGGGTGGCTATCGCGATCTGAGTTGGCCCGGCGCGCGCGAGCGGATCTTGCAACATCTCGCTAGCGGAGCGATTTTGCGCGTGCGCGAGGGTGTGTGCGAGGTGGTGATGTCGCTTGAATATACTTTGGAGCGTGCCCCAGATGGCAGATGGCGCGTATTATTACAGGGTGATCCGGCGGCGGCCTTGAGCTTATGGAGCGGAGTCGAACATGAACAGTTCGAACTGTGTAACCATGGCGAACTGTTTGTGTTGCCACGGGATTTGCGCGGTATTTTTTTACTCGATTGTACGGCAAGCTTACCCTTGCAATTGGAATTTGACAGCTTGCCCGAATGGGAATGCGAAGTCGTCGGCGCCGATTTGGTACTGCAAAGTCGTTCTGCCACGCTGCATCTGCGGCCGTTCCCACGCGCTGGTGTGCACTTGCAAGAGCAGTATTTCCCGGATGCCTTGGCCTTGGTACGGCGTTTGCGCCTGATTGAACCCGGTATCAGCAGCGCGCCTGAATTGCAACTGGCGCTCGGCTATGCGCACACCTTGGCCGGTGGCGCGGCCGCTTACGATGCTGCCAGTGGGACATTGTGGCGCCTGCCGCACAACGGTAACAGCAGTGCCACGGAAGCCGCATCTTGCCTCGGGCATTTGGCGAGCTGCGATGACGCTGAGGGGGGGCGGCTATTGATGCGCATGTGCCGCGCTCGGTCGCGTTTTGAAACGCCTTTGCTCCCGGGTGTTAAATTGTATGAAACGGTGGCTGTGGTCGATGGCGTTCAACAAATTGATACCGATGTGATGGGGGCAGGTGGCGGCATGGATGGCGAACGGGATTTTCTCATCGATTTGTATGATTTACAGCAGGGACAATACTTCAGCCTCGTACTCAATACCAGGCAATTCGATGCGGCAGAGGCGAATCAAGCGCTTGACCCGCCGCGTGGTTTACATTACTTGTTTGGCCTGCAGCAACAGGCGCGCGTGATTTTTTCTGTGCCGTCGGCGCTGCAGCTACAATTGACACTCAGTCCGCTTGCCGCTGGTCTGTCTCGGCTGCGCGTGACGCTGCTGGCCGCCGTGTCGCTTACCGGCGCAGCGCCTGCGGCGCGTGCGCGGCGCGGCGATACGGCGGCTGGCTGTCGCAATCCGCCGCAAAGCAGTCGTTCGCTGCTGGCCAGCTTGCGCGAATGGCGCACGCGCCTGCCGGATAGCATGGATCAATTGCCGCTTACGTGGCAGCGTCCGGCTGAATTGCCGAATAATTTACTGCATCTGCAGCAGGTATTGGCGCGCACCAGTGTGCTCGTCGAACCTCATCGCGATGCGGTGGTCAAACCTTGGGTGGTGGGGCGGCGTAAATTGGCACGTCGCGCGGCGCATTTTTTTGCGCATTGGGTGCCTGGTCCGCTCGCGACGGCGGCGCTGCTCGATCGGCTCGGCGATTCACCGCTGCCGGAGCAGATGCTGAGCACGGTGCTGCAGGCGACGCCGGGATTGGTGCTCGGTGTCGCACCGCGTGATCCGTATGCAGCACTCCAGTTTGTAAATCAGTATTTGCCGGAGTTACGCGCGGCCGGTACCCGGGTGTTGTATATCCAATCTTTGCAGGCGGAATTGTTCCAGGCCGAACTGGCGGCCTATTTCGCTCACCCCCATGCCGGCATGGGCAGGCATCTGACACAGTTATTCAAGCAGAAAGATGATGATCTGCTGCAGTATAAACATTTGCCGCAGACCGATTTTCGCGCCTATGCCGATACGATTGCGCATGCGGTTGCGCTCGGCATTGAGGTGCGTTGCTACGATAGCTTACTTTCGAGCGTGCCAAACTTCCTTGCTCCCGGCGCCTTGACCAGTGGCCGCGGGCAATCGCAGCGCGCCGGGCAAAGCAATAGCGATACCTCGGCTTCGCTTGGCGTCGGCGCGAATAAAAAAATGTGGGCGCGCCTCAGTGATTTGCAGATCAGTCATTACTTGTTTCAACAGGCGCTGCAGCGTCAGGGCGGCGCGTCTGGAAAATTTGTGGCGGTGGTTGGTGAAGCCCACCTCCATACCTTGCGAGCGCCGCCGCCGTTCGCCTTGAGTGCGGCGAACAGTGTCCCCGGTTTAGTCGAATTGAGTGGTGCCTTTGCGCTGAGAATTAATCCCAGCAATGTGTTCCGTGATCGGGTGCAATTGACTGCGCAGCGTGCTAACTGGTTTGCGCCCGATTCCGCCGCGCCCTTGTACAGTACCGCACTGGGCTTGCATATCGATTACGCGCCGCAGGGACCACGCAGCATCGCGGAACTGGCACTGGAACGCAGTACGGTAGCGCTCAGCTATGTGGTATTGCAAGCCGATGCAGAGCACGGCTATGAATTGATGTGGCGCTCGGACACGCTGCAGATCGTCCGTAGTGCGGTGCGCCGCGATAGCCAGCAACGCTGGCAGTTGCAGGCGCCGGCCTTACGCAGTCTGCTGGGTGCGACCGACTATGACGCCGGTTACGCGGATCGTGATGCGTTGCTGCAAGCATTGGAACAGCGCGCAGGATTCCGGGCGGCACCGATAGGTTTTTCAGCCGCCACTCCGAACAGTGCCCGCAATGCGCTGGCCAGCAGCTTGATCGGGGTGACGTATTTGCGTGCTTCGGAATTGCGCAATGTTAACCTGGAAGGGACCGATCTGAGTGGTGCCGATCTGCGTGGTATTGATTGGCAGAGAGTAAAAATTAATACCAGAACGTGTTTTACCGCGGCGCGCTTCGACCGCCACAGTCAGTTGCAACTCGATTTAAGTTTATTGGATAAGATTGCCGAATTACGCGATGGCCAACGCGAGCGCATGCTCGATCTCAATTTTAATCATCTGGACAATCCCGATTCCGGCTCGCTCTTGCTGGCCATAGACAGTATCGCTGCGCCGCATTTGCGGGTAGCCGCGATGCGGGCATTGTTGACGAAGTTAAGCGAACCCAGTCGGCCGGTCGAGCTCCGGCCTTATTTGCCAGCCTTTGCCGATATCTTGTTGAAGACGGATGAGGCGTATCTGCGTGATCCGGTGATTGCACAGTTTGTCCGGGCACAGGTGATTCCAGCCGCGGTGGCCGTTGCCGAATGGCAGATATTCTCTGCGCCGACGCCGCTGTGCTTGCGCGAATTATTGTCCTATGCGCAGAGCGACATAGCGCGTGAAGGTTTTCTGTATGCGCATAATGGCCTGATTCAGCAATTGATTGTATTCGCTTTGGCCGCGCCGCAAGCCGAGCTGCAGCGCGCCGCGGCAGACTTGGCGGAACAATATTGGCAACAACTGCCTTTAGGTTTACGTCAAATGGCGGAGACTTTTGATCGCCGTTTGCCACAAGATCTGACTGCTTTAGCTTTGCATTTGCGTATTTGGGCAGCGGCTGATCGCAGTTTGTATGCGGTGATGAGTCATGCCGATCTCCATGGCATGTTGCATGCGCCTATGCTGTTTGATGCCGCACATTGGGGGCAAATCGGCTTTTTCGGTCACGTCGACAGCGGCGCAGAGTTGGAGTCACTCAGTCCGCGTGAGCGCAGCGCTATCGGCAGCGAAGAGGTCATTTTCAATCGCTTTTCTTTGATCGGGCGGATTTATTCGCATTGCCGTGAAAAGAAAAAATTAATTGCTTTCATTGAGATGCTGGAATTCCCGGAATCATTTAAACTCGACCTGATTGCCGCCATGGATAAGGCTTCGTCGGAGAATAAGCATGTGGCGACCGAGGAAATGCTGGTGGTGAGCGAGCGAGTCGCGTTGTTGATGCGTACGCGTGAGCATGCCGATGGCAGCAGCGATCAGCTGTTGACCACGCTGATTGCGGCGCAGAGTTTGGCCTTGTTCGGCCAGTTCAGCGCGGCACCGAGTCAGCAAGGGGTGGTGTTGTTTGCGCTGGCCGCCTTGTTGGCGCATGCTTCATCGAGCAGTATACTGGGCTTGGAATTTGATTCGCCGGCACCATTACGCGGTTTGGCAGCCGCTTATCTTAACTCGGCGGTGCTGTTGAACCCAGCCTTGCTACCCGAGCGCGCGACGCCGCCGGGCGGTGGTAATGCTTGGGAAGCGAGCTTACTCTGTCGCGGTCAGGCTTTTCCCTGCTCCGGGCAGGTCAGCAGCGCCATGTTAGCGCACGTAGCGACGCTCAAGCCGGAATGGCAGAGACAGTTTTGGAAAATTTTCCCGCTCGCCTGGCGATAAGAGGTGGGCGGATTTGGTCAGCGCGTTTTTGTTTTAATGAGGATAGCAATGGGTGTGGAAATCGAGCGTAAGTTCTTGGTCGTGAATCAGGATTGGAAGACCCAGACAGAGGGCAGTTTGCTACGTCAGGGGTATATCAGCGGCGAGCCGGGACGGATCGTCAGGGTGCGCATCGAAGCGCAACAAGCGAGCTTGACGATCAAAGGGCTTGCCACGGGCATTCGTTGTGGTGAGTGGGAGTATCCGATTCCCTTGGCCGATGCCGAAGTATTGCTGGCGCAAGTGTGTGTGCAACCTTTGATAGAAAAATTACGCTATCGGATTGCGCAAGATGACGTGGTGTGGGAAATCGATGAATTTTTCGGTGCCAACGCCGGGCTGGTGGTGGCCGAAGTCGAGTTGACTTCGGAAGATCAGCCGTTTGCACGGCCGTCTTGGTTAGGCGCGGAGGTGAGCCATGAGCGCCGCTATGCCAATGCCAATTTGCAGAAACATCCGTATCAGGCCTGGACGGTTTGACCGTCGCAGGCCAGACGGATGCCGTGTCAGTGCGCGACGACGCCGCGATTGGCGGCTTTACGATATAAGATCAAGGTGGCAGTCAGGCCGCAGACGGCAGCGAAGGACATCCATAAGCCCGGGGCCGCTTTGTCATGTGTGAGTTCGATCAGGGAGGTGGCAATCGCCGGTGTGAAACCACCGAAAATTGCCGTGGCCAGGCTATAGGCCAGCGAGAAACCGGCGGTACGCACTTCGACCGGCATGATCTCGGTCAGTGCCACCACCATGGCACCATTGTAGCTGGCGTACAGGAAGGACAGCCATAATTCGGCCACCAGCATGCGTTCGAAGCTCGGTGCGCCGGTCAGCCACAGCATGACCGGATAGGCGGTCAAAATGGTCAGGATGGTAAACACCAGCAGCAAGGGTTTGCGGCCGATTTTATCGGATAAGCTGCCCATTACCGGCAACCAAAAGAAATTCGATACACCGATGCACAGCGTGACGATCAGACTGTCGGTGGTGCTGAGTTTGAGCACGCTCTTGCCGAAGGTTGGGGTGTAGACGGTGATGAGGTAAAACGATACCGTGGTCATGGCGACCAACAGCATGCCGCAAACTACCAAGCCCCAGTTCGTCAGCATGGAGCGGAAAATTTCACGCGCATCAGGGCGGTGCTTGCGCTGCATGAATTCTTCGGTTTCTTGCAGCGAACGACGAATGACGAACAGCACCGGCACGATCATGCAACCGATGAAAAACGGAATGCGCCAGCCCCAGTCGCCGATTTCAGCCGGTGTCAGGATTTTATTGAGCGCATAGCCGAGCGCTGCCGCGACGATGATTGCGACTTGTTGGCTGGCCGATTGCCAACTGACATAAAAACCTTTGCGGCCCGGGGTCGCCATTTCGGCCAGATAAACTGAGACGCCGCCGAGTTCAACACCGGCGGAAAAACCTTGTAGCAAGCGGCCGATCAATACCAGTGCCGGTGCCAGATAGCCGATGGTGGCAAAGCCAGGCACACAGGCGATCAGTACCGTACCCAATGCCATCAGTGCCAAGGTGACAATCAATCCTTGACGACGGCCGACGCGGTCAACATAAGCACCGAGAAAAATCGCCCCCAATGGGCGCATCAGGAAGCCAGCACCGAAGGTCATGAAGGTCAACATCAGCGAAGCGAATTCATCGCCGGCCGGGAAGAATGCTTTGGAAATATAGGTGGCGTAAAAACCGAACAGGAAAAAGTCGAACATTTCCATGAAATTGCCGCTGGTAACACGTAATACGGTGCCGAGTTTCGAGCTTGGGCGAGCGGGAGTAGTTGTCATCTTATAATTTTGTTAGGGTCTGCAAAAAAAACTTTCCCCCGCGACTCTTGGTGCGGGGCGCAAGTCAAGCAGCGCAGACATGGCTGCGCGGCGTCAGTGTAGCAGTTGTTTATGCTAATGAGCAAATGAGGGAAAGCGCGTAGCGGTGATGCTTGATTCGCCCGCAGGGTCGAGCCAGTCCCCCTTGCTCTCGCCTCGTCACTCCCCGGTGTTCTCGTTAATAGATGCGCGCAATCGATTCAGCCACACAGACCGGTTTGTCGCTCCCTTCCCGTTCTATCGTGACTTCCCAGTTGACCTGGGCACCGTCGTTGATGTCGTCACATTGCAAGAGTTTGATGTGCGCGCGCAGGCGGCTGCCGACTGGCACCGGGGCGGGAAAGCGCACCTTGTTGAGGCCGTAATTGACACCCATTTTGACAAAATTCAGGTGCACGGCATTTTGCATCAGCATAGGCAAGAGCGAGAGTGTCAGAAAACCGTGCGCGATCGGGCCGCCGAAGGGCGATTCGCGGCTGGCACGTTCGACGTCGATATGTATCCATTGCAGGTCACCGGTGGCTTGTGCAAAGGTATTGACGCGTTCTTGAGAAATGGCGGTCCAGTCCGAGCTCGCGACATGTTCGCCGACGCAGGCCCGCAATTGTTCCAAACTATGAATTTCGCGCATGATGTCTCTTTTCAGTTAGGGGGGCGGCGACCGAACATGCCCATGCCGGTGATGGTGCAAACCAGTTGGCCATGCTGATTGACGGCTTTCCACATGGTATGCACGACACCGCGATCAGGCTTAGAGCTCGATGCTTTGCAGGACAGCGTGGCGGCACTGACACTGAGTGTGTCGCCGGGGCGGACTGGTAAGATCCAGCGTATCTCATCGATACCAGGCGAGCCCATACTCGAGGAGTCGCCGAGAAAACCATCCACCACCAAGCGCATGATCATGCTGCAAGTATGCCAACCGCTGGCGATGACGTCGCCGAAGATCGATGCTTGCGCCGCTTGCTTATCGATATGAAACGATTGCGGATCGAATTGCTTGGCAAAGTCGATGATTTCCGCTTCACTCACTTGGCGTTGGCCGAGTTCGATCACGTTACCGGGAATGAAGTCTTCAAAATACCAGCTGTAGGTTTTGCTTGTCATGAGATGTCCCAAGTGTCAGGCCGCGTTTTTGAAGCCGGGTTGGGCTACGAAACGCGCCAAATGGTGATCGGCATCGCCGCAGGACATGGCAATCATGGTCAGGCGTTTGAACATGTGTGACACCGGCAGTTCATTGGTCACACCCATGCCACCGTGCAGTTGCACCGCTTGCTGGCCGACGTAGCGTGCGGCCAGAGCCACTCGAACTTTGGCCGCCGAGATGGTGCGGCGACGTTCTTCCACATCGGTAGAACTGACTTTGACGGCAGCCAGCGTGGCCAATGAACGGGCTTGTTCCAATTCCATGAACATTTCTGCCATGCGGTGTTGCAATACCTGGAACTTCCCGATCGGCACGCCGAACTGCTGGCGGGTTTTCAGGTAGTCGAGGGTGGCGGCGCTGATGGCTTCCATCAAGCCTATCGCTTCGGCACAGAGCAGGCTGATGCCGTAATCGGCCACTGCTTCGAGTAACTCCCAACCGCCATCATCGTGGCCGAGGCGGGCGATCGGTGCCACTTGTACGTGTTCGAAGACGATGTCGGCGGCGCGTTGGCCGTCGATGGTGCGGTAATCGGTGCGCGTCACGCCGGCAGCCTTGGCATCAAGCAGGAAAAGGGCGATGCCGGTTTGATCGCGCCGCTCGCCATCCGTGCGTGCCGAAACGATCAGGTAATCGGCTTGGGCGCCATGGATGACGACAGTCTTGCTGCCCTTGAGCAGGTAGCCATCGGCATTGGCGCTGGCAGTACAAGCGATGTCGAATAAGTCGTGGCGCGATTGGCGTTCGCCCAGTGCGACGGCGAGGCGGACGCTGCCGGCTGCAACAGCTTCTTGAATATCAAAATGGGCTTTGGCGCGCTTGAGAAATTCGGCCCCGAGCATGGTTGCCAAGTAGGGTTCAATCACCAGGCCGCGGCCGAGTTCTTGCATCACCACCATCATGTCGAGCGCGGTACCATCGAAGCCGCCTTGTTCTTCCGGTATCGGCAAGGCGGTCGCGCCGAGCTCGGTTAAGGCACGCCAGGCGGCGCTGGAGACTCCCTCGGGGGAAGCGATGATGGCACTACGCTGCTCGAAACGGTAATCTTTTTCTACCCAGCGGCGCACGGTTTCGGCGAATTGTGTTTGTTCTTGCGTTAAATTGAAATCCATTTTGTTCTCCTCACAGTCCCAAGATCATTTGTGTAATGATGTTTTTTTGAATTTCATTCGAGCCGCCGTAAATCGAGGTCTTGCGGTAGTTGAAATAATACGAGGCCAAGGCGGCGGCATCATCATCGCCAGTCACGCTGTGAGCCTGTTCGCCTTCGAGGAAGGCGGTATCGAATGGCAAGCCGTAAGGGCCGACCGCTTCGAGCATGAGTTCGGTCAGTATTTGTTGAATCTCGGTGCCCTTGATCTTAAGCAGGGAGGCTTCTGGTCCCGGTTTGCCGCTGTCTTGCGAGATCACGCGTAATACCGTGATTTCCAGTGCCATCAATTCGATTTCCAACTGCGCGACTTTGTTGGCGAAGACGGCATCGTCAATCAAAGGCAAGCCGTTTTTCTGCTGTTCGCCGGCAATTCGTTTGAGAAATTGCAGTTCGCGCTTGGCGCGTCCGACCGCAGCGATATTGGTGCGTTCATGACCGAGCAGATATTTGGCATAAGTCCAGCCCTTGTTTTCTTCACCGATCAAATTTTGTACCGGCACTTTGACATTGTCGAAGAACACTTCGTTGACCTCGTGGTCTTCGTCGAGCATGATAATAGGGCGTACCGTGATGCCGGGCGTTTTCATGTCGATCAGCAGGAAGGAGATGCCTTCTTGCTTGCGACCATTCGGTTCGGTGCGTACCAGGCAAAAAATCATATCGGCATGTTGGGCCAGGGTGGTCCAGGTTTTTTGGCCGTTGACAATATAAAAATCACCATCGCGCTCGGCGCGGGTTTTGAGTGAGGCCAAGTCAGAGCCAGAGCCAGGCTCTGAATAACCTTGGCACCACCAGTCGTCGCAATTGAGTATGCGCGGCAAATAATAATCTTTCTGCGCCTGATTGCCGAAGGCCATGATCACCGGAGCCACCATGGCGACGCCAAACGGCAAGATGGCCGGCGTGCCGACGCGCGCGCACTCTTCTTCAAAAATATGGCGTTGCGTCGGGCTCCAGCCGGTGCCGCCGTATTCGCGCGGCCAGCCGGTGGCGACCCAGCCTTGACGTGCCAGGATTTTATGCCAGCGCACAAAATCTGATTTATTCATCCGTTTGTGGTTCAGCACTTTGTGCTGGAGATCGGCCGGCAGATTGGCCTCGAGATAGTTGCGTACTTCGTCACGGAAGGCGAGATCTTCCGCGCTGTAATTCAAATCCATATTGTCTCCTGAAGTTAATCCCGGGTAGTCCACCGGCGCAGCGGGATCGCGGCTGTCGTTAAGACAGCTGTCGTCCTACCAGTAGTTCGATAAAAAAGCACGACCGTTCAAAACGATTGTACAACGGATTTAAAATTTAGGGAGGGGCAGATGGCAGAAACATGCAAACTGTTGCGGGGGCGGCGAGGGGGGGGGCGGGGGGGGGGG
>NZ_JASJVS010000058.1:0-23632 GCF_035019605.1 Undibacterium sp. 5I2
AAATGCCAGAAATCATGGCATTCGCAGCGCTGAAAACGACACTGGGTTCCCGCCAAAGGCATGCGGGAATGACGAGGTTGCGGCATGCGAAAATAACGAGGCTACGGCATGCGGGAATGTCGCTAAAGGGTTTGCAATCAGCATCACTACCCCAACCGGCAAACTCGTCATTCCTGCGCGCTTTTGGCAGGAACCCCGCGGCGTTCGTGCTTAACTGCAAATGCCAGAAATCATGGCATTCGCAGCGCTGAAAACGACACTGGGTTCCCGCCAAAGGCATGCGGGAATGACGAGGCTACGGCATGCGGGAATGACGAGGCTACGGCATGCGGAAATAATGAGACTGCGACATGCGGGAATGTCGCTAAAGGGTTTGCAATCAGCATCACTATCCCAACCGGCAAACTCGTCATTCCTGCGCGCTTTTGGCAGGAACCCCGTGGCGTTCGTGCCTAACTGCGAATGCCAGAAAGCATGGCATTTGCAGCGCTGAAAACGACACTGGGTTCCCGCCAAAGGCATGCGGGAATGACGAGGTTGCGGCATGCGGGAATGACGAGGCTGCGGCATGCGGAAATAACGAGGCTGCGGCATGCGGGAATGACGAGGCTGCGGCATGTGAGAATGTTGGTGTCGTTACGCTTTCAATGCGAAGTACAAATCATTCCAATAGGGATTAGTCGTTTCGATTTTCCGAATCTTCCATGCCCGCTTCCATTTTTTGATTTGTTTTTCGCGAAGAATGGCTGACTCAATCGATTCGTGCTGCTCAAACCAGACCAGCTTATCAATATTGTGTTGCTTAGAAAACCCATCGACAAATTTATTCTTGTGCTCGTACACACGCTTCAACAAATCGCTTGTTACACCCACATACAAGCTACCGTTTCGATGGCTGGCTAGCAGGTACACGTAAGAATATTTAGTCATGGCTAAAATACGAAAAAAGCGCGTAGGAATGCAAACCCAGTGCCAACAAAATTCTCGTCAATCGTGAAAATCTGATATCGGCTTCTCCAGCCTCTATTGTAATAATTGTTCGCCGAGAAACGCGAGCAGATTGAACAAGTTGATCTTGCGTTATTTTCATCTGTTTGCGGGCATCCGCGATTTTTTGGGCTATGTTTAACGAATTGAGCAATTTATTGCACCTTCAAGCTGACTGTAAACCGAATTCAGCCATCTGGTGTACCATCTTGCTATGAAGAAAGCAGACAGCCACTCCGAGCACCGCGGCAACAAATCCAGTTTACCGAGCAAGCCTTGTGTCAGCTGTGGTTTGACGATGACTTGGCGACGCAGTTGGGCCAAGAATTGGGCCGAAGTGAAATATTGCTCGCAAGCATGCCGCCGCAACAAGCCAGCCCAGCCATGAGTTCGGGCCTCACTGACACCGATAGAAAAGCAAAATCCATGCACACTCCGACTGACGACACGGCGGTACCGGCCCTGACGGTTTTATACGACGGCGCCTGCCCTTTATGCAAGCGTGAAATTGCCATGTACCAAGGCATGGAAGCGCGTGAAAGCCTGTGTTTTGCCGATATCAGCGCGGCTGACACGGCGCTGCCACCCGGCACCACGCGCCAACAATTACTGCAGCGTTTTCATGTACGCAGCGCCGATGGCGTATTGCACAGCGGCGCGGCAGCCTTCGTCTTGCTGTGGGCCACCCTGCCCGGCTGGCGCTGGCTGGCGCGGCTGGCGCGCTGGCCCGGCATGCTGTGGTTGATGGAACGTGGCTACCGGTTTTTTTTGCGCTTCCGGCCGCAGTTGCAAAAATTGGCCGCACGTGCAGAACGTCGCCAAACACGCTGAGTACTTCAGCGTCGCCCTTGTTGCAACAGTAATTTACCGATTTCTCTGATGCGCTGATGACTGGCAGCCAAAGACATGGCATTCGTATGCACCGAGCCATTGCCTATCACTAAATCATGGCTATGCCGTTTGGCCGAGCCGAAGACGATACGAGCGCCGGCAGCGCCAGCTTGGAAGTTGACGCTTTGGCCGGCACCAAAACTGAGTAATTCCAAAGATTCCGCTACCCCATCGAGCAAGATATTGCCGGCAAACGGAAAAGCCCAGCAGACATCGTGCTGGGCCGGCACGTCATAGCGCCAACTGGCGCGCGGCTGCAGGTTTAAGACCAAATAATTCATATCTTGCTGAGTATCAATAACGCTACGTAAGCGCTGGCTCGGCAAGCTTATCTGGCCTGAGAGTAAGCGCAGCTCGCCGCCCGGCACTTGTGCCACTGGCACCTGATGCGGTGCAACATACTGTGCCAAGGCCGCCGCTTCTTCGGCCTCAGGCGGCAGCGCCACCCATAATTGAAAACCGCTGGCCCAGCCGTCGGTTTCAAACTTAGCTTGATGCCAAACCCCACCACCGGCTTGCAAGCATTCGAGGCCGCCGGCTGGCAATACCCCAGATTGACCGATGCTGTCTTGGTAGGCGATATCCGAATCGGGTTGCCAGGTCAGGGTGGCGATACCGGAATGCGGGTGCATGCCAAAGCTGAAACCTCGCTGCACCGGCGCATTAAAAAAATCCAAAAAGATAAATGGCTTCAGTTGCTCACCGAGTGTAGCCGGATCAATCAGGCGCGTAATCGGGCCATGTTTACTGCCGCGATAGCGCGCAGTAAGGGGTTTCTCTTCGCTCATTTTTTCTTCCCCAGGTGGTACTGCAAATCGATGCCTGAGCGCGGCTTTTTCTTGCGCTTTTTTTAATATAGTTCAGGCATTGAAATCGCACAAAACAATCTGCTCAAGCGCGCCTTTTTTTGCGCATATTTTTGCGCAGTATTTTTTGGGAGAAATCTTTTTCAGGCGCGATCAGAGAGAACGTTGTTTTTACATCCATGCGCGTGGGCGTGAAATAAAAAAACATGGATTTCAGAAATGTTTCGCAACTGAATTAATTTCGATTCAGCTTTTTTTTCAGCATTATTTCGCACCGGAAAGTCGCCGTTTTCTGCGCGTTGTTTACTTGAATTAAATTCACAAAATAGCTTAACAAAAATTAAAAAATGCTTGGAAAGCCTTGCTGGGGATAGATTTACAAAAAAATGACAAATCGATTGCATTTTGCTCGCACCAAAAAAATGCCTGCCAGAACGCAGACTAATTACGGCATTTACTAAGGGCATGATTTCTCAATAAAAACAAAATATTTTCTTGCCGAATTCGTGTTTGGAAAAATTTATTTTCAGCTGGAATTTGCTTGAGAAAAAAAATAATAGCTTGCACATTTACCTTGAATTTTTAACAAGTTGCATCTTTAATACAAACAAGCTTGAGTAAAAAGTAGTGAGATTTTCGTCTCTTTTCCAAGCAGAAATTTCCGTCAAGAATGATTCAAAAAATTTGCGCAAGGACGCGAAAGCACTTATGAAACCTGGCCCATTCCACCACGCTGATGCAGCGAAAAAACGCTACTACGCCGAGCCGCTTGCCATGCTGCTTGAGGGCGCAAAACAGCAGCGCTTTTCCAGCAAACTTCCTCTGCTCTTGAAGCCGCAATACTGCCCGGCTTGCACTCTCTCCGATAACGACCACTCCGCCACCGAACTGGAAAAATCATGAACCACATCTTTCGCTTAATCTGGAACAAACTCACTGCATCCTTGGTGGCGGTGGCTGAAAATTGTAAATCGCAAGGCAAGGGCCGGCGCACGGTGCGCAGCCTGAAGACACCGCGCCTGGCCAATTTACAGCTACGCAGTGTGGGGCTATTAGCTTTACTGTTTATCAGTGCACCGGCTACGTCGATCACCGTTAATTGGACTACGCGCGGCGGGCCTTGGGATACCACGACACCGATTTGGCTCAGCGGTACCACGTTGGTGCCTTGGGATAATACGGCTAACAATGGCGTCGGCTATGATGCCAATTTTCCCGGGCTCGCGGGTTCATTAGGCAAGACCATCACGGTAACCGGCACGATCAAATTAAAAAATTTGACTCTCACAGCACCCTATCCCACTCTCATCACCGGCGGGCAGTTACAGTTACAAAATGTAGGCGGAGACAGTAGCAGCATTATTTCCAATTCAGGCAACCTCACCATCAGCAGTGAACTCAGCGGCACCGGCACCAGCAGCAGCAACAACGGCACCGGCCTCGCCGGGCTTAACGTGGATATGCGGAACAATGGCACGTTGACCTTGACCGCTACCAATACTTTCGCAGGACCGGTTCAAATTAAAAGCGGCACCTTGCAGATTGGCAATGGCGGCACGACCGGGACGCTCGGTGACGTGTCCAGAAACGCCCTTGGCGGCGGCGGCGGCGGCAGCGTCATTCTTAATCGTGGCACACTGATCTTCAATCATAGTAATGATGTGACGATGGACAGACTCTTAGTAGGCGGCAACCTGGTCCAAGCCGGCAGCGGTACCCTTACCATGAACTTGAGTTCGATTTCTCAGGTATATGGTTACCCTGGCAACCAATTCTTTCTTAAAAACGGCAATATTCTGTTCGATTTTACCGCTCCGAAAGGAGTGAGAAGCGATATGACTACTTGGGGTACCGGATTCTTCATGGATAATGTCGGCTCTTCCTTTATTGTGAAGGGAGGCCCTCTCGAAGTGCTTAATGGCAGCAGCGCACAGAGTTTTCAATCCATGGTGACAGAGAGTGGTTACGGTGGCACATTTCAGCTCATCGCCAACCCCAGCGCCAACATGAATGTCTTTATTCAGAGTTTGCTTCCAAACGTCATCACGAATTTTGTCGGAGCGACGGGCACGACCCCTGGTGCGCGCATTGTCACACTCAGCAGTGCCGGTGCCAACGATGGCCAGACTCAACTCGCAGGTGGCGCTTTATGGAATGGCAGTAATTTTGCATCCATTCAAAAATTGGGTATCGCAAATTATGTCGTCCCTCTTGCTGCAGCTCAAACACTGGTGACACCAGGCGGCAGCGCCGGTGCCGGTGCGATACCGAGTAAGCCGGGGCAAAATGTCATCATTAATCTGCAAAATCCCACCGGTGCCGGTGGCCCGGTCATCCTTGGTGCCGCATCGGCCTTCGTCCAATCGATACTCAGCAGTGCCACGACCGCGCCCACCGTGATCGCCCTCAACACGAATTCGGCCAACGACACACTGTCCGTAGGCGCTAGTAACACCGGGTACAGCCAAAACGGTGCCATTGCCATTACCACGACAGGACAATCGCTGACTATCGGCCAAACGCCGAATCAAGGTGTGCTGACGGCCGGCGCAGGCAGCGGCGGAATCCTCAATCTGATCAATGCCAGCCCCACGGCAACGATGACGATCAATGCCGCGATTAAAAATGCGAGCGGCCCGGTTTCTGTCGGCATTGCCAACCTCGCCAACGGCACGACGATACTGGCCGGCGATAACACTTACACGGGCGGCACCATTATCGGCGGCAGCAGCATGGTCGGGGCCAGCAATGTCGGCACCGTGCAAGTCGGCAACGGCGGCACCACTGGCAGCCTCGGCAGCGGCAATGTCCTCAACTATGCCAATCTGGTTTTAAAGCGCAGCGACACGGTCAACCTGACCGGCACCATCAGTGGTTCCGGCTCGCTGAATCAAAATGGCAGCGGTGCGCTGATCATGAATGGTAACAATACTTATACCGGCAATACCATCATCAGCAACGGCAGCATACGCGCCGGCATTGCCAATGCTTTCAGCCCGACTTCAGCGATACAGTTTTTATCGCCCTCGGCCATCCTCGATCTTGGTGGTTTCAATCAAACCCTGGCCGCCTTGTCGGGCAGTCTGGGCATTATCACCAATAACGGTGCCAATAATGCCGTGTTGACCACCGGCGGTGATAACAATGACAGCAGCTTCGGTGGCACGATGATTGATGGCAGCAACCCTGCCAATGGTAGCAAGACCAGTTTGTCGCTGACCAAGGCTGGCGGCGGCACGATGACCTTGGCTGGCGTCAATACCTATACCGGTGCCACGACCATCAGTGGCGGCGTGCTCAAGGCGGCCGTGGCGAATGCTTTCGGTGTCAATTCTGCCGTCAGCTTGACGAATAACACCTTGCTCGATTTGGGTGGCAAGGATCAGGCCATCGGTTCTTTGTCGGGGGCTGGCACGGTCGGCACGACGGTTGCCAAGGCTGCGACGCTGACCACCGGCGGCGACAACAGTTCGAGTACTTTTGCCGGCATCATTAAAGATATTGCTGCGCCTGTGTCCTTGGTGAAAACCGGTAGTGGCACGCAAATTTTGAGCGGTGCCAATACTTACAGCGGCAGCACCACGATTGCGGCGGGTACCTTGCAAATAGGTACGGGCAGCTACACCGGCAGTCTCGGAACCAATACCGGCCCGATTATCAACAATGGCACACTGACGATTGCCCGCGGCGACGCGTTTACGCTCAGCAATGCGATCATCGGTACCGGCAACCTGATACAGAAAACCGGCGGCACCACTACTCTTACCGGTGCCAACACCTATACCGGCACCACCACTGTCGAGACCGCCCTCGTTGCCGGTGCCGACAACGTTCTCGGCACCAATTCAGCCGTTACCGTGTTGGGGACGTTGTATTTGAATGGCAAGAATCAAAGCATAGGCTCGCTCGAAGGCAGCGGCTATGTCAATACCAATACGGCGGCAACACTGATAACGGGAAGCAACAATACTTCCACGTTGTTTAACGGCCACATCCAGGATGGAGGGAGCGGGCTGGCGCTGACCAAGATCGGCAGCGGCACACTGATACTCGGCTCTGATAACCAATACAGTGGACCGACCACAATCACCTCAGGAACACTGCAAATAGGCGCTAACGTGCCGAATGGATCTGCCACAATTGGTACTGGCACCATCATCAATAACAGCGCACTGGTTTTCAAAAATCCCAATTATATTACCCTTAGTCAGCTGATCACCGGCAGCGGCAGCATGACACAGAACGGCGCGGGCACGATTTATATAGGTAACAGCAATAACGACTTTACCGGCCCGACCAACGTCCTCAGTGGGATCTTACAAGCAGGGGTAAGCAATGTTCTTGGTAAAAATTCGGCGTTCACCCTTAGCAGCGGCGCGACCATTGAATTGTTCGGCACGAATCAAAGTCTTGGTTCTCTGGCCGGCACTGGTGGTGTCGTGCACAGCGACGCCTTCAATAGCCCGTCTGTGCTGACCATCGGCGGCGACAACACCAACACCGCTTACGCTGGCACCATTACCGGTGGACGATCAATCTTTTCTGTTAACAAAGTTGGTACTGGAACGCTTATTCTCAGTGGCAATAATACTTACGCTAACGGCACTGTTAGCACTGCCGGCACGACCACGATCACGGCAGGCACGCTGCAAGTCGGCAATGGCGGCACCAGTGGGACGCTAGGTGACAAAGGTGCTGTCGTCAATAACGGCACCTTAATCTTGAGCCGCAGCGACGACAGCATTTTTAACAACCCGATTTCCGGCAGCGGCACCCTGACCCACAGCGGCAGCGGCGACACCCGACTCGGTGGCGTCAATACCTATACCGGTGCAACCACGCTCAAAGACGGCAGCTTTTCGGCCGGTGTGGTGAATGCCTTCGGCAATAATTCGGCCGTCAACATGGCCATCGATACCACGATCGATTTGCATGGCTTCAACCAAACCGTAGGCAGCTTGGCGGGGGCCGGTGGCATCGTTACCAACAAGGGCACGGCGGCGGCGACGCTCAATACTGGCGGCGATAATACCAGTGCCAGTTTCGCCGGCGCGATACAGGATGGCAGCGCTAAAACTGCCTTGACCAAGTCTGGCAGCGGCACGCAAACCATGGCCGGCATCAATACCTACAGCGGTGCCACCACCTTGAGCGGCGGCACCTTGGCAGCCGGTGCCGTGAATGCCCTGTCGGCCAATTCGGCACTGAGCATGGCCAGCGGTAGCACTTTGGACTTGGTTGGCTTCAATCAAAACATCGCTTCCCTGTCAGGCACAGCCGGCACGGTGACCAACAGCGGGGCCAGGTCGGCGCGTCTGTTTACCGGTAGCGACAACAGCAACACCAGCTTTGGCGGCATCATTCAGGATGGCGTGTCGGCTACTGGCTTGCTCAAGACCGGTACCGGCACCCAAACTCTGACAAATGCCAATACCTACAGCGGCTCGACCACGGTGAATGGCGGCACCTTGTTGCTCGACTATTCGGCACCCGGTGCCGTGGCCAGTAATATCATTGCCGCCAGCTCGAAATTATCACTTGGTGGCGGTACCTTGGCGGTGAAAGGCAGGACTGGTCAAAATGGCTTGGTGCAATCATTCCAAAGCCTTAACGGCGCTGCCGGTGCGGTGCAGTTGATACAAAATGGGGCCACCGACATTGATGTCAATATCGGCATCATCACCAGCAAAGGCGGCCTGAATTTCCTCGGCGCTACCGGCGTGGCCAGCGGCGCGCGCTTCATTACCAGCAGCAGTGCCGGTGCCAACAATGGACAAACCCAGTTGGCCGGCGGCTCGCTGTGGAATGGCGACAGCTTTGCGTCTATTCAAACTTCGGGTGGCATCAATTATGTGGTGGCACTGACGACACCGCAACAAAACATCTTTACCAATACGGCTAACGGTAGCATCGCCGTGCCGAATATTGCGGCACAAAATGCCATCGTCACGATCAAGAATAGCAGCGGTGTCGTCATGCCTAACTATTTGGCTGCCAGTACAACGACTCTGCAATCGCTGTTAATGGATTCCAGCACCGGTGCGGCCACCATCGCCATGAACCACAATACGCCCAACGATACCTTGGTGCTTGGCAGTAATGTCGCCAATAGCCTCGATGGCAGTATTGCTCTCGCCGAGGCGGCGCAATCCTTAACGGTAGGGCAAACGGCGAATGAGGGCACGCTCACGGCCGGTAACGCCGGCGCTTCCACCGTCAACTTACTCAATGCCAGCCCGACTTCGGTATTAACGGTCAATTCACGCATCGCCGACAATGCCGGTGCCGGAGCGGTGGCGCTGAGTGTATCGAATGCGGCCAATGGCATGACTATCTTGGGTGGCAATAATACTTACACTGGTGGCACCGTGATCGATGGCGGCATCTTGCAAATCGGTAGCGGTGGCACCACTGGCAGCTTGGGTAGCGGCGACGTTGGCAACGGCGGCACGGTGAGCTTCAATCGCAGCAATGCCATGACTGTAAGCAATAATATCAGCGGACTTGGCAGCCTCATGCAGAGCGGCAGTGGCAACACGACTTTGAGCGGGAATAACACCTATACCGGTGCCACCAAGATCAGCGCCGGCACACTCACGGCTGGGGTGGCCAATGCCTTGGGCACGAACTCGGCCTTGAGCATCAGCACGGGTGCCAAGCTCGATTTAGCCGGCTTTAACCAAACCGTCGGTTCTTTGGCCGGTACGGGCGGCACGCTTACCAACAGCGGTGCTACGGCGGCGGCCTTGACGGCTGGTGGCGACAATACCAGCACCAGCTTTGCCGGCACCATCCAAGATGGCGCGTCTGCCACTGCCTTGACGAAAGTCGGCGATGGTACTTTGACTCTGGCCGCCGCCAATAGCTATACCGGTGCCACCACGGTCAACGGTGGCACGCTGGTCGGTGGCGCAGCGAATGCCTTCGGCACGAATTCTGCCGTCAGCGTTGGCAGCGGTGCCATGCTCGATCTCGGTGGTTTCAACCAGGCTATCGGGGCTTTGTCTGGCAGCGGCGGCACGGTCAGTAACAGTGGTGCCGCCCCGGCTATCCTCAGTACTGGTGCCAATAATAGCAGCAGCAGTTTTGCTGGCATCATACAAGATGGTAACGATACCACCGGCTTGAATAAACTCGGCAGCGGTAGCTTGACGCTCAACGCCAATAATACTTACACCGGTGCCACCACGGTCAACGGCGGTACGCTGGTCGGTGGCACAGCGAATGCCTACGGCAATAACTCGGACGTCAGCATCAGCAGCGGTGCGACGCTCGATTTGGGCGGTTTTGATCAAGGGGTCGGTTCGCTGGCTGGGGCTGGCGGTAAGGTGACGAATAATGGTGCGGTAGCAGCGGCGCTGATTACCGGTGCGCATAATGCCAATAGCAATTTTGCCGGTAACATTGTCGATGGCAGCAGCGCCACGGCGCTGACGAAAATCGGCACTGGCACGCAAACTCTGTCTGGCAGCAATAGCTACACCGGTGCCACCACACTCAGCGAAGGTAGCTTGGTGGCGGGGGCGGCGAATGCCTTCGGCAATAATTCTGCCGTCAGCATAGCCAGCAGCAGCGCCATCCTCGATCTCGGTGGTTTTAATCAAGCCATCGGTTCGCTGGCTGGTACGGCCGGCACGGTGACCAATAACGGTGCGGCAGCCGCGGCGCTGATAACCGGCGGCAATAATGCCAGCAGCAGTTTTTCTGGCTTGATCAAAGATGGTACGGCCGCTACGGCCCTGACAAAAACCGGCAGCGGCAAGCAAACCCTGGGTGCCAGCAATACGTATACCGGTGCCACGACGATCAGCGGCGGCACTTTGGCGGCAGCGGCGGTGAATGCCTTTGGTGTGAATTCGGCCGTCAGTTTGAGCAGCGCTACGACCCTCGATTTGGGTGGCTATGATCAAGCGCTCGGCTCACTGGCCGGTACCGCTGGCACGGTGACTAACAGTGGCGAAGCGAACGCGACCATGACAACGGGCGGCAAAAATGCCAACAGCAATTTCGGCGGGAATATTCAGGATGGTGTCAGTACCACGGCGCTGACCAAAACCGGTACGGGTACACAAACGCTGTCTGGCACCAATACCTACACCGGTGCGACCACGATCAGTGGCGGTATTTTGGCTGGCGGCGCTGCCAATGCATGGTCGGATAAATCGGCGGTGAGCATCAGCAGCGGTGCCAGCCTTGATCTGGGCGGCTTCAACCAAAGCATCGGTGCTCTGGCCGGCGTCGGTACGGTCACCAATTCCGGCAGTGCGGCTGCCACCCTCAGTACTGGTGGCAATAATACGAGCAGCAGCTTTGCCGGTATGATCCAAGATGGCGCTGCCAGCACTGGGTTGACTAAGACTGGGGATGGGGTACAAATTTTAAGCAACAGCAACACCTACACCGGTGCCACCAAGGTCAACGATGGCACGCTGACGGCTGGTGCCGTCAATGCCTTCGGGCGCAACTCGGCAGTCACCATGGGCGGCAGCCAGGCCAGTCTCGATCTGGCCGGTTTTGATCAAAGCATCGGTGCTTTGAATGGCAACGTTGGTACGGTCACCAATTCCGGCACCCAAGTTGCTTTGCTGACCTTGGGTGGTGGCAATGCCGACGGGAGCTTTGGCGGCGATATCATCGATGGCACTTCTGCCACCGCGCTGGCCAAAGTCGGCAGCGGCAAGCAAATTCTTGGTACGCCCAATAGCTACAGCGGCAGTACTAAAATTCTTGCTGGTATTTTGGCGGCCGATGCGGCCAATGTGATAGGGACTAACTCGGCACTCAGTATTGCCAGCGGGGCGACGCTTGATCTGGGCGGCTATAACCAAGCTGTCGGTTCGCTCTCGGGCACCGGCGGCACGATTACCAACAGCGGTGAAACCAGTGCGGCGATCGTTACCGGCAGCAGCAATACCAGCAGCAGCTTCGGCGGCATTATCCAAGATGGTGCCAGTGCGAGCGGTATCACCAAAACCGGCAGCGGCAGCTTAACCTTGTCCGGTGCCAACACCTACAGCGGCGCGACCACGATCAGTGGCGGTACTTTGGCAGCTGGGGCGATCAATAGCTTAGGCAATAACTCGGCCGTCAGTATCGCGGCCGATGCCAGCCTCGATTTGCATGGCTATGACCAAGCGATCGGTTCGCTTGATGGCGGCACCGCGACCAGTACCGTTACCAACAGCGGCAGCGCCAATGCCACCCTGACTACCGGTGGCAAAGATGGCAGCACGAATTTTGCCGGTAAGATTGTTGATGGTGCAGCCACTACGGCTGTGACAAAAATCGGTGTCGGTACACAAACGCTGAGCGGCGAAAACACTTACAGCGGTGCCACCACGATCAACGGCGGCACATTGGCTGCGGCGGCGGCCAATGCTCTCTCCAGCAAATCAGCCTTGACCATCAATACAAACGGAGCGCTGGAACTGGGTGGCTTCGATCAAACCATTGCCTCGCTGTCTGGCAGCGGCGGTACGGTGACTAATAGCGCCAAGACCGCGGCGACCTTGAGCACGGGTGGCAACAATGCCAGCACCAGCTTCGCCGGTGTGATCAAAGATGGTAATGCGCCCACCGCTTTGACTAAAAACGGCAGCGGCACACAAACGCTCAGTGGTGGCAGCACTTACACGGGTGCAACGACCGTCAATGCCGGCACTTTGCTGCTCGATTATTCTGCACCCGGTGCGGTGGCCAGCAATATCCTGTCATCCTCGTCGGATTTGGTGCTTGAAGGTGGCACCTTGGTAGTGAAAGGAACGACTGGCCAAAGCGGCATAGTGCAAGGTTTCAAGAGCACCAGTGGTGGTTCCGGCGCCGTGCAGTTGATCCAAAATGGCGCGACTGACATCGCTGTCAGCCTCGGTGCACTCAATAACCAGGGCGGCATCAACTTCCTCGGTGCCACCGGTGTGGCCAGCGGTGCGCGCTTCATCACCAGCAGCAGCGCCGGCATCAATAATGCACAAACCCAATTGGCTGGCGGCTCGCTGTGGAATGGTGACAGCTTCGCGTCGATACAAACGCTTGGTGGCGTGAACTATGTGGTGCAACTGGTAGGCTCGCAACAAGTGATCTATACCAATACCGCCAATGGCACGATTGTGGTGCCGAATATTCCAGCGCAAAACGCCTTGGTCACGATTGCCAACAGCAGTGGCACGGTGATGCCGAATTATCTGGAGGCACCGACCACGATCTTGCAATCGATGTTGATGTTGTCGAATACAGGCCCGGCCGTAATTGCCATGAATCATAATTCGGCCAATGACACGCTGGTGGTTGGCAGCAATGTCGCGAACAGCCAGAATGGCACGATTGCGATTGGCCAAGCGGCACAATCGCTGACGATAGGACAAACGGCCAACGAAGGCTTGCTCAGCGCCGGCAGCAGCGGTGCTTCGAGTATAGCGCTGACGAATGCCAGCCCAACTGCGGTGATGACGGTTAATTCCGCCATCGTCGATAACGCCGGTGCCGGTGCGGTAGCACTGAATGTATCGAATACTGCCGCCGGCACCACTATACTGGCCGGTAACAATAGCTACAGCGGCGGCACAAATATCGATTCCGGCACCTTGCAAGTGGGTAGCGGCGGTAGTGCTGCCACCAGCGGTACGCTCGGTAGCGGCGCGATCACCAATAATAGCAAGCTGGTTTTCAACCGCAGCAATGCCTTGAGCGTGAATGGCAGCATCAGCGGCAGCGGTGCCCTGAACCAAGTCGGCAGCGGCACGACCACTTTGGGGGCCAGCAACACCTATACCGGTGCCACCACGATCAGCGCCGGCACTTTGGCTGGCGGGGCCAGCAATGCCTTCGGCAGCGATTCGGCCGTCAGCATCAGCAGCGGCGCCACGCTCGATCTCGGTGGTTTTAATCAAGCCGTCGGTGCCTTGATCGGCAGCGCCGGCACGGTGACCAACAGCGGTGCCAGCGCGGCGGCTCTCCGCACCGGCAGTAATAATGCCGACAGCCGCTTTGCCGGTAACATCGTCGATGGGGCCAGCAGCACGGGCCTGACAAAAACCGGCACCGGCACCTTGACCTTGTCTGGTGCCAATACCTATAGCGGCGCGACCACGCTCAGCAGCGGCGTCTTGGCCGCCGGCGCTGCCAATGTGCTGGGTAAAAACTCCGCACTGACGGTGGACAGCGGCGCACGGCTTGATTTACTCGGCACCAATCAAAGCGTCGGTTCACTGGCGGGTATTGCTGGCGCTGTAACGAACAGCAATAGCCAAGCAGGCACGCTCACGACCGGCGGCAATAATGCCAGTACGGTGTTTGCCGGCGTGATTGCCGATGACATAGGCAGCATCGCCCTCAGCAAAACCGGTACGGGTACGCAAACCCTGGCGGCGGCCAATACCTACAGCGGTGCCACGAGCATCACTGGTGGCACGCTCGCTGCCGGTGTTGCCAATGCCTTCTCCAACAACTCGGCCGTCAGCCTCAGCGGTGGCACTACACTCGACCTTGGCGGCTTTGATCAAAGCGTCGCCGCCTTGGCTGGCGTCGGCGGCACGGTGACCAACAGCGGCAGTAAGGCGGCCAATTTGACGGCCGGTGGCAACGCTGCCAGCACGACATTTGCCGGCAACATCCAAGATGGCACTGCGGCGACGAGCTTGGCGAAAGTTGGCAGTGGCACGCAAACCTTGTCTGGCATCAATACCTACAGCGGTATCACCACCTTGGCCGGCGGTACCCTGCTGGCCGGTGCGGCCAATGCCTTGAGTGCCAACTCGACGGTAGCGATGGCGGCCGGTACCACGCTCGATCTTGGTGGCTACCAGCAAAGCGTTGCGGCCTTGGCCGGCAGCGCCGGCACGGTAACTAACCATGGTGCTGCGGCTGTTTTGACTATGGGTGGCAGCAACGCCAGCAGTGTCTTTGGCGGCATGATCGAAGATGGTACCGGCACGACCGGCATCAACAAAACTGGCACGGGTACGCAAACTCTGTCGGGCATCAATACCTATAGCGGCAGCACCAGCATCAACGGCGGCACCCTCGCCGCTGGCGACAGCAATGTGCTGGGGAATAAGACTGCGCTCCGCCTTGCCGTCGGCGCGAGCCTCGATCTGCGCGGCTATGATCAAGGCATCGGTTCGCTGGCGGGTGTTGGCGGCACCGTCACCAACAGCGGTGCCAACGCTGCCGTTCTCACCAGCGGTAGCAATCATAGCAACAGCACCTTTGCCGGCACGATACAAGACGGCATCAGCAGCACTGCCCTCACCAAGATCGGCGATGGCATACTGACACTCTCTGGCAGCAGCACGTACAGCGGCACGACCTTGGTCAGCGGCGGCACCTTGGCGGCGGCGGCAGCGAATGCCTTGAGTCAAGCCTCGACGGTTGGCTTGAGTGACGGCACGAAGCTCGAGCTCGGTGGTTTCAATCAAGCCATCGCTGCCTTGTCGGGTAGTGCCGGCACCGTGAGCAACCAAGGTAACGCTGCCGTACTGAGCGTGGGCAGCAATAATGCCAGCGGTAATTTTGCTGGCAGTATCGTCGATGGCAGCGGCAGCGTCGCTCTGATTAAAGTCGGCAGCGGCACGCAAACACTGAGCGGCAGCAACACTTACAGCGGTGCCACCAGTATCAACAGTGGTACGCTGGCCACTGGGGCAGCCAATGCCCTGAGTGAAAAATCGGCCTTGACGATCAGCAGCGGTGCCAGCCTGGATTTACTCGGTAGCAATCAAAGCATAGGCTCGCTGAGCGGCAGCGCCGGCACGGTCACCAACAGCGGCAGTGCCGCAGCGAGCTTAACTACCGGTGCCAATAACGCCAGCACAGCTTTCGCCGGCTTGATTCAAGATGGCAAGTCTGCCACCGGCTTGACGAAAACCGGCAGCGGCACGCTGACACTCTCGGCCAACAATACCTACAGCGGCCTGACTACCATCAACGGTGGTATTTTGTTACTCGATTTTTCTGCGCCAGCGGCAGCGAGCAGCAACATCCTCTCCAGCAGTTCGAGTGTGCTACTCGACGGCGGCACCTTGGAAATCAAAGCGACGACCGGCCAGAGTGGAGTGGTGCAAACATTGAATGGCATCAATGGCGGCACAGGTGACGTGCAATTGGTACAAAATGGGGCCGGCAATATCGCCCTCAATCTTGGGGCCATCACCACCACCGGCGCACTCAACTTCATCGGCGGCACCGGTATTGGCGGCGGCGCACGCTTCATCACCAGCAGCAGTGCCGGCCTCAATGATGCACAAACCGAGTTGGGCGACGGTTCGCTGTGGAATGGCAATGCCTTCGCCTCGATTCAAAATATCGGCGGAGTGAATTATGTGGTGGCACTCAGCGCGGCGCAACAAACTGTGTACACCAACCCTGCCAGCGGCACCACCATCATCCCTGAAATTCCAGCTAAAAATGCGGATGTGGTGATCGCCAACGGCACGCCGCCTACCCCCCCCGGCAATCCCTCCAATTCGCTCGGCGGTGCCAACACGACGATACAATCGCTGTTGATGATTGCCGACAGCGGCCCGGCCGTGATCGCCATGAACCAAAATTCACCGAACGATATCTTGGTGGTCGGTGGCGATGTGCCTAATGCCAATGGCAATATTGCCATCGGTGCCAGTGGCCAGTCGCTGACGATAGGGCAAACTCCGAATGAAGGCTTCGTTACCGCTGGCAACAGCGGCCCGTCGGCCCTGAATTTGATCAATGCCAGCCCGACCTCGGTATTGACCATCAATGCTAAAATCATTGATAACCCTGGCCCTGGCCCCGTGACGGTGAATGTGTCGAACACTGCCGGTGGCAATACGGTATTGAACGGTGACAATACCTATTCGGGTGGCACGCATATCGACAGCGGTAACTTGCAGGTTGGCAGCGGTGGCACTACCGGCACGCTCGGTACTGGCAACGTCAATAACAATGGCAGCCTGACGTTTGATCGCAGCGACAGCTTGGCGGTGAACAATGCCATCAGCGGCACGGGTTCCGTCAACCAGATCGGCAGCGGCACCACGGTATTGTCGGGGAATAACAGCTACTCCGGCGCGACCAACATCAGCAACGGTACGCTGGCCGGCGGTAGCGACAATGCCTTCGGCAATAATTCGGCCCTCACCATCAGCAGCCCCGGCACACTCGATCTGGGCGGACATAATCAAACTGTCGGCTCGCTGTCTGGCACCGGTGGCACGGTCACGAATAACGGTAGCACGGCCGCGATTCTGTCTACCGGTGGCAACGACGCGACCACTAGCTTCGGCGGCAACATCACCGATGGCTTGGCCACGACCGGTTTAACTAAAAACGGCGACGGCACGCAAACTTTGTCGGGCAAGAATACCTACACCGGTGCCACCACGATCAACGCCGGGACGTTGGCAGGTGGTGCGGTGGATGTCTTGGGCAAGAACTCGGCGCTCACCATCGCCAGCAATGGCACGCTGGACCTGGGCGGTTTCAACCAAGCCATCGGTTCCCTGGCCGGCAACGGCACGGTCACCAATGATGGCAAAACGGCCGCAGTACTGAGCACGGGTGGCAACAATACCAGCAGCAACTTTGCCGGTATACTCGAAGACGGCGTTTCCGCTACCGGTTTGGTCAAAGTTGGCAGCGGCACACAAACCCTGTCTGGTGCCAACACCTACTCTGGCGCAACCACCGTCACTGGCGGCACGCTGGCAGCCGGGGTGGTCAATGCCTTGGGTAACAACTCGGCAGTCAGTGTAGGCAGCGGTGCCACGCTGAACTTGGGCGGCTTTAACCAAGCCATCGGTTCCTTGGCCGGCAGCGGCGGCACCGTTACCAATAGCGGTGCCAGCACGGCGGCCCTGTCTACCGGCGGCGACAATAGCAGCAGCACGTTTGCTGGCACGATACAGGATGGCGTCAGCAGCACGGCCTTGACCAAGACCGGCAGCGGCACGCAAACACTCAGCGGCAGCAACACTTACAGCGGTGCCACCAGCCTCAGTGGCGGCACCCTGGCAGCCGGCGCAGCCAATGCCCTCAGTCAAAAATCAGCATTAACTATCGGCATGGATGCGACGCTCGATTTGGGCGGCTTCAACCAAGCTGTGGCTTCGCTGTCTGGCCCGGCCGGCACCATTACCAACAACGGCAGCGCCGCAGCCGTGCTGAGTACCGGTGGCAATAACGCTAACACCAATTTTGCCGGCAGCATCCGCGATGGGGCGAGCAGCACCGGCTTGACGAAAACTGGCAGCGGCACGCAAATTCTGAGTGGTAACAATACCTACAGCGGTGCCACCAGCGTGATTGGCGGCACCTTGGCCGGTGGCGCGGCGAATGCCTTCGGCACGCAATCGGCCGTCAGCATCAGCAGCGGTGCCACGCTCGATCTCGGTGGTTTTGACCAAGCCATCGGCGGCTTGGCCGGGGCTGGCGGTAGCGTCACCAATAACGGCACGGTAGCGGCCACGCTCAATACCGGCGGCAACAATGCCAGCACTACTTTTGCCGGCAACATCGTCGATGGTTTGAGCAGCACCGGTTTGAACAAAACCGGCACGGGCACGCAAACCTTAAGCGGCAACAACACTTACAGCGGCCTCACCACCCTGCGTGGTGGTACGCTGGCGGCGGCGGTGGCGAATGCCTTCTCTGGCAACTCGGCCATGCGCATCAGCAGCAGCGCGATTCTCGATCTGGGCGGCTTTGACCAAGCCGTCGCCTCCTTGGCTGGCACGGGCGGCACCGTCACCAACAACGGTGCGGCGGCGGCAGCCTTGACGCTCGGTGGCGATAACAGCTCGACGGTGTTCGGCGGCATCTTGCAAGATGGCAGCAGCCCACTGGCCCTCACGAAGATCGGCAGCGGTGTGCAAACCCTCAGCGCCAGCAATACCTACAGCGGTGCCACCACGATCGCCGGCGGCACCCTGCAAACCTGCGCCAGCAATGCCTTGGGCACGGGTTCCAGCGTCAGCATGGCGAGCGGCAGCACGCTCGATTTGTGCGGCAACCACCAAGCTATCGGTACGCTTGCAGGGACTGGCGGCACCATCAGCAATAGCAGCAGCAACAGCGCCGTGGTGCTGACTACCGGCAGCAATAATGCGAACGGCAATTTTGCTGGGGCTATACAAGATGGCAATGGCAATACGGGTCTGAGTAAAGTTGGCAGCGGCATTCAAGTGCTGAGCGGCAGCAATACTTATACCGGCCCAACCAGCGTTACCGGCGGTACTTTGCAGGCTGGTGCCATCAACAGCTTGAGTGCGGCGTCGGCACACACTGTGTCCGGCAGCGGCATCCTCAATCTGGCCGGCTACAATCAAAGCTTGTCTGCACTGAGCAACAGCGGTACCGTTTCACTGGTCGGTGCCGCACCCGGCACGGCCCTGACCATCACCGGTGCTTACACCGGCACCGGTGGGGTACTGCGGCTGGCCAGCGATTTTGCGGCCACGCCGGTGACGGATATGCTGGTACTGAGTGGCCCGAACGCCAGCGCCAGAGGGCAAACTCGGATACAGGTGGTCAATCTGGGTGGCCCGAGCGCGCTCGGCACCCTGACCACCGGTGACGGCATCAAACTGATCTCGGCTCAAAATGGCGCGACCACGACAGCACAAACATCGAAAGATGCCTTCCTGCTTGACGGCTCCAGCGCCACCGTCAGCCGCAGCGGCAACACCGTCTCGACACAAAGCGTGAAAGCGAAAGATACCCATCTCGATATCGGTGCCTACCAATACCGTTTGTATGCTGGCGACGCCACCGGTGCCGGTGAGAATTGGTACTTGCGTAGCCAGGTTGCGAATGGCTCGGGCTCGGGCTCGGGTTCGGGTTCGGGTTCGGGCTCCGGCTCCGGTTCAACCGTTGCCTACCGCTTGGAAGTGCCGATGTTGGCAGCCGTGCCGTCGCAAATGTCGCAATCTGACGTGACGCTGTTGGGCAATTACAATCTGCGCAACGGCCCGGCCAGTTCCCAGCTGCGCTCGCTCGATCAAAGCAAGGAATCGCTGCATGCCTGGGGACGTATCTTGAGCAGCAATTTCAGTCTGGCCCAAGCGGGCGATGCGCAAGCCGCCAGCAGCGGGCAAATCAGCGGCTTCCAGGCCGGGACTGATCTGTATGCCAACCACTCGGTACGCAGCGGCTTATACGCTGGCCGTCTCGATGGCAGCGCCAGCGACAGCGGCTTTGCCGGTGGCACCCAAGGTGGCGTCGGCAGCAATACCCAGCGGGCGGATTTCCTCGGTGCGTATGCCACTTACACCACGCCGGCAGAGCAGTATGTCGATCTGATACTGCAAGCCGGCCGGTATGACTTTACAGCAACGCCGAATGCCAGTGCCCCCGATAGCGGCAAAGCGCGCAGCCTGAGCGCTTCGCTGGAAATCGGCCAAGCCTTCGCTTTGAGCAGTAATTGGAAGTGGCAACCGGAATTGCAATTGATTTACCAACGCTTCAATTTCGATGATGTGAAAATCTCTGGCAGCACGGTACAGCAATTGGAAAATGGTGGTGTCACGGCACGCCTCGGTATGCATTTGATCGGCAACTTCGAGACTGCCGGCGGCAAGCTGACACCGGATCTGAGCATGAACTTTTATAAGGGTCACCAAGGTTCCGGCGTAACGCGTTTCATCAGCGACAGCAACATAACCGACATCCACAACACGACCAGCTACACCTCGATGGAACTGGGTGCCGGTGTGCAACTGCAACTTAACCCGAACGCCAATTTGTATGCCCATGTCAAGGAACTGGGTGTCGGCGGCCAAAGCCATGTGCGGCATGCCAGCGAAGTGTCTTTCGGTTTGCAAATGCGTTGGTAACAGCCCTGAAACAACTTAATGGATCGTCGCAAGCGACGATGGAAAAGACTCTGGAAGGGGCTTGCACCCCCTCCCATCGTGTTGCTCCTTCGTCGCTCACCGGCCAAAAGAGGCTGTCGCAAAAGCCTGATGGACGCTTTTTACACCTGAAACACCGCATACCTCGTCATTCCCGCATGCTGCAGCCTCGTCATTCCCGCATGCCACAGTCTCGTCATTCCCGCATGCCGAAGCCTCGTCATTCCCGCATGCCGCAGCCTCGTCATTCCCGCATGCTTTTGGCGGGAACCCAGTGTCGTTTTCAGCGCTGAAAACACGATCATCTCTGGCATTTTCAGTTAAGCACGAACGCCGCTGGGTTCCTGCCAAAAGCGCGCAGGAATGACGTGGCCACCAGTTGGGGTAATGATACCGACTCACTACCCTTTTGCGACAGCCTCTGAAGGCCGGGGTTTCAAACCCTAGTCAGATTTTTGATGAAAAAATTCGGGGAATGAAAAATACCATGTTGAGTTTTTCGCGGACGTTTCTTGCTCTTGAATGTCTGGCATGACGCTACGGCAACGCGAAAAATAACATAAGTGTTGCATTCCGTTTGACAAACACAACACTTCTGTTAAGCTTCACCGGATGAACTCCAAGCAGATGAAGAAATGGCTAGAGCAACAGGGCGCGACTTTCCAGCCCGGTAAAGGCTCACATTTGAAGGTGTTTCTGAACGGCAAGCAGTCTTCCCTCCCCATGCACGGTACCACCGAGCTTGGTAAGGGGCTGGAAGCCGCAATCAAACGACAGCTTGGCTTGTGAAGTGAAGGAGAAAATGATGTTCGACTACCCCGTGACCTTGACCCCCGATGATGGCAGCCTGCTGGTCACATTTGCCGACGTACCCGAAGCCATCACCTTCGGTGCTGACGAGGATGAAGCCCTGCTGAACGCAATCGATGCGCTGGAAACCGGCTTGTCCTTCTATATCGATGCTCGCAAACCGCTACCGGTCGTCAGTCAGCCGGCAACCGGACAAAAAACCGTACGTCCATCGGCCTTGGAATGCGCCAAGTTGGGCGTGTACCAGGCGATGACCGATCAGGGGATCAAGAAGGCAGAACTGGCCCGCCGTTTGGCTTGGCATATGCCACAAGTTGATCGTTTATTTGACTTGAGGCACGCTTCAAAGTTGGAGCAAATCGAGGCTGCAGCAAACGTACTCGGCAAGCGCCTCCACGTGCAGATTGTCTGAGACAGACAGCGCTGACCAGCAAATCGGCCGCGATGGATTCAGCAGATCAAGGCCGCCACATACCTATACAAGTAACACTTGACGGCATGATTTTTGTGAGTACAATAAATCATATGGACATCAGCTTTGACCCTGCCAAGAGTGAACGCAACGAACGTGAGCGCGGCTTATCGTTCTCGCTGGCTGGGCAGCTTGATTGGACTGAAGCGGTGATCAAAGAGGATGATCGCAAGGACTATGGCGAGCGCCGGTAGCGAGTACTTGGATTGATCGGTGGCCGGCTCCACGCCGTAGTGTTCACGCCTCGCGCTGGCAAGGTACACGTCATCAGCCTGCGCAAGGCGAACAACCGAGAGGTGAAACAGCATGAGCAAAAAGCCCAACCCTGAACTAGTGGAAGACGAAAACCCTGAATGGACGGCGGAGGATTTCGCCAAGGCAGGTCCAGCCAGCGAGGTGCTACCAACAATTTTTGGTGAACAAGTCGCCAAAAACATGCTCAAGCCTCGTGGCCGCCCGCGTGCTGAGTTCCCGAAAGAACGCATAAATATCCGGCTATCACATGAGGTCGTCGAGCATTTCAAGTCGGCTGGCGAAGGCTGGCAGACTCGCATTGACACTGCACTGCGTCAGTTCATCGCCGAGCATCCAAGCGCCCACTGAGCAGCGACAAAAACAAATAAAGCACCCCTGAGCGCATTAACAATCCTTCAACAATCACCCGCCAGCAAAAGGAAACTAGCTATGGCAAATCAATGTGTCCTCGATGGCCGGCCACATCGTAAGCGCAAGCGGGGTGGTGTACACGCCGCGCGCAGGCCAGGAACGAAGAGACGGCCGGAGGCGTCAGGAATCAAAGCCGCATGGCCATGACTCGACACGATGCATGGGGCAACGCCCGCGAGCCCGACGGCGGCACGCCGCGTGCGCTACACGGAATTTGCCCGTCTACGGACCTTTCCGACTCAAATATTTGACAAGCCACGAACATTTGGATATCTTAAAGATATCTTGAAGAAGAGAGAATTCCATGACCACACGCACCATTGCCAATCAGATAGCATTTCGCTACCGCACTACCGACAGCGCCACCGGTATTACACGCGAAACAGCCAAGCGCTTAGCCGAGCAATTGGGCGTCGATGAAACCCAGACAATCCACAGGGCGTTGCATGATCTCGCCGTCAAGCTACTACCTCAGTACGAAGCCGACGATGGCCCGCTAACAGCTACCCAAGTGCGCCAAATCAAAAAACGCGTACCACAAGGCAGCAAGCGTTCGGTGCGTTCCAGCCTGTTTGACACTGAGACCCCATGACGCCCGTATGGTGGGCAGAGCCTACCGCCGGAGAGATTGTCTGGTGTCACTTTCCGGACAACATCAACCCGCGCCCGAAGCCGCGACCAGCCCTGATCCTCGCGGTTTTCGACGATGATGCGCCGCAATTCCACGTCCAAGTCGCTTACGGCACCAGCCAGCGCACCACGACACTTCACAGTGGCGAATTCTCGATATTGCGTGTACGCAATCCTGCCGCTTACGAAACGGCTGGGCTAAGCTACGACACCAAGTTCGATGTAAAGCAGGCCATCGACCTGCCCTATACCACCGATTGCTTCTCTGTACCGCCCGCAGCGCCACATGGCCAGATACCCAAGCTTGGCACTCTGCATCCCTCCTTGGTGCCAGCTGTCCAAGCCGCATATCGTGCGGGTAAAGTGGCCCCCTAAGTCCAGACAATCAAACAACTTAATGGATCGTCGCAAAAGCCTGATGGATGCTTTTTAACACCTGAAACACCGTATACCTCGTCATTCCCGCGTGCCGCAACCTCGTCATTCCCGCATGCTTTTGGCGGGAACCCAGTGTCGTTTTCAGCGCTGAAAACACGATCATATCTGGC
>NZ_JASJVS010000059.1:0-23625 GCF_035019605.1 Undibacterium sp. 5I2
AGGCAAGGAAGGCTTCGCCTTCCGAGCTATCCATCCCCGACCTGAAGAGACGGGGCTTTTCGCTCAATTCCGGTAAATACCACGCCGCTTACAACGTCGCCGTCGCCAACTTCACCCCAAAGCCGATGAACAAAGCGCCAACCCCGCCGCTCATGCCGGCCGACAGGCGACGACGGCGCCGAAATGCTGCCGCCATGCGCACACCGAGAAAAATCAGGGCGGTCAGGTAAGTGAAGCTGGTGATCTGGCAAATCAATGCTAAAAAGGCATACGACAGCAGCGGTGTAGCGAAAGCCGGATCGACAAATTGAATGAAGAAAGAAATGAAAAACAGAATCGCTTTCGGATTCATCAAACTGATCAACAAAGCCTTGGTGAACGGCTCTTCCCCGCCGCTGGCATTGACTACCTCCGCGACGGCAGCAGCAGGTGCGGCATTACGCAAGCGAGCCACGCAGCTGAGTAACATCTGTATCCCCATCCACCCGAGATAGGCGGCACCGACATACTTCACGCCGTAAAATAAATTCGGATTACTTTTGAGTAAAGAAGCCATACCGCCGGCCGATAAGAGCATCAAAATCATGTCACCCAGAAACACCCCGCAGGCTCCGCGGTAGGCTTGGCGCACACCACGTTGTGCGGCGACGCTGAGTACATAGAGAGAATTCGGGCCTGGCAACAAGACGATGAAAATCGTGCCGAGTAAAAAAGTCCAGAAATCGACGATGCCAAAGCTGTGGTGTATCAAGGTATTCATAAGAGCGCGCAACCGGGCTGTGATTAAGAAGCTTGATATCATAGCAGTGCAGCAATGATGTTGGCGAATGATGAATGCGAACCAAGGCCACTTTCTGAATAAGCTTGAATATCTATCTCTCCAGCAACACTTTCAGCATGCGCTGCGGGTCAACAAGGAAATCGCGCGTCACCAAGAAATGCTCGGTTTCTTCATAGGCAACCGGTTCGATGCCATTTTCACTGCACTGCAAGATCAAGGCCCCCGGATACGCCAGCAAAATCGGCGAATGGGTGGCGATGATGAATTGTGATTGATCGGCGATCAAATCATGCATGCGCGATAACACGGCCAATTGCCGCTGCGGCGATAAGGCCGCTTCCGGTTCGTCGAGTAAGTACAAGCCTTGGCCGCGAAAGCGCTCGGTCAGCAGCGCCAGAAACGATTCCCCATGCGATTGTTCGTGCAAAGAGCGGCCGCCATAGGCAGCGCTCAAACCGGCCCCGCCCGGACCGGCATCAAGCTCTTCGATGGCGGTGGCGACATTGAAAAAACTTTCGGCGCGCAAAAAAAACCCATCGCGCGGCCGCCGCCAACCCTTGGCCACGCGCAAACAGGTATGCAAATCAGAATGCGAAGCACGGGTGCTGAAGTTGAAATTCTTACTGCCGCCTTCGGCATTGAAACCGAGCGAAATGGCGATGGCTTCGAGCAAGGTCGATTTACCCGAACCATTTTCACCGACCAGAAAAGTCACTTCCGGATGCAAGGCAACACGATCAAAGTTGCGCAGCAGCGGCAAGTTGTATGGGTAACGATTGGCATCGTCGATTTTATCGCGCTGCAAGCGTAGTTCGCTCAGGTATTGAGAAGAAATCATGATCGTGACGAAGCGAAAAAAAAATCAGTACATGCCCACACAATGACAGCGGACTCCTGCCCTCAGTATATCTGAGCAGCGGCGAAACCACAGTGACGCTGAGGCGACAGTGCAAAGCAAAAAAAAACCGTCCAGCTTATGGCTGAACGGCATGTACTCAACAACTTTCACCAGACATCTGACAAAAAATTACATCCCCTGCTCGACAAACTGAACCGGACGCCATTTCAGCAATTTATTTTCTACCGCCGTCAACAGATACTCGGCGACCAGCGCCACCACGGCCAACACGATCATCGCAGCAAACACGCCGGCCGCATTGAACGTCCCCTGCGCCGTGGCGATCAACAAACCGATGCCATGCCGCGCACCGAGGAATTCACCGACCACAGCACCGACCAAGGCGAAGCCGAAGCTGACATGCAAGCTCGCTAAAATCCACGTCAAGGCCGAAGGAAAGACCACCGAAAAAGTCACCTGGCGTTTGCTGGCACCCAAAATATAGGCATTCGCGATCAAATTTTTATCGGCTTCGCGCACACCCTGAAAGGCATTGCCGAACACGACGAAAAACACCATCACCACCGCCAACGCAATTTTCGAACCCATGCCCAGACCAAACATGATGATGAAAATCGATCCCAATACCACCCGCGGTATTGCATTAGCGACCTTGATATAGATACTCAGCACATCGGAAGCGAGCTTGTTACGTCCCAAAGCGATGCCAAAAATAATCCCCAGCGCGCTGCCGATCAGAAAACCGAACACCGTCTCTTCCATCGTCACCAGCAGTTCACGCCATAATGGCCCCTGCGACGTACCTTCGGTAATCCACACCAGCAATTGTTCATAAATGGCCGTTGGTTGCGAGAAGAAGAATGGATCAATCCAGCCCAGATAGACCGAGCCTTCCCAGCTCGCCAATACCACCACGGCCAGCGCCAGCCGCAAAAAAATTACCAACTGGTGATGGCGCCGTGCGCGCGCGATGGCTTTCAATTCTTCGGCCCCGAATGCGGCCGGTACCGCTTGTTTTACAGTTGTCATGATGCACATCTCACTTTAAATTTGGACTTCGTCTTTAAGGTCGGTCCAAATCTGTTTGGACAAGTCGATGAATTCCTTGGTGTAGCGCGCTTCCGAAACATCGCGCGGCCGTGCCAGCGGAATTTCATAACTGCTTTTCACCGAACCAGGCCCTTTCGACAGCACCACCACCCGATCGGCCAGCGCAATCGCTTCTTCGATATCATGCGTGACAAACACCACCGAGGCTTTTTTCTCTGACCACAAGCCGAGCAATTCATCCTGCATCAGCGCGCGGGTTTGCACATCGAGCGCCGAGAACGGTTCATCCATCAGCAAAATTTTCGGTTCATTGATGAAGGTCTGAGCCAAGGCCACGCGTTTGCGCATGCCCCCCGACAATTGATGCGGATAATGGTATTCAAAACCGGACAGCCCAACCCGCCGCACCCATTCCGCCGCCATCTCATGCGCCAGCTTGGCATCAATGCCGCGAAAAATCGGTCCGATGGCGACGTTATCAATCACGTTTTTCCAAGGGAAGACGGCATCGGCCTGAAATACAAAACCGATATTCGGATCGATACCTTGTACCGGCTTGCCAAACACCTTCACCGTGCCGGACGAAGGAGGATTGAGGCCGGTGATCATGCCCAGCGTAGTCGATTTACCACAACCGGTAGGACCGACAATCGCACAAAAATCACCTTCATGCACGGTCAGGCTGAAGTCACGCAAAGCCAAGGTGACTTTACCGGCCGGACTGATGAATTTCCGGCTGACGTGGTTCATTTCAATTGCAATATTCTTCATTATTTCACTGCTTTCACAAATTCGGATGTAAAAGTATTAGCCAGATTGATAGACTTACCCTGCACTGCTTTATCAAAACCATTGAGTACTTTGAGCACGGTCGCCGGACCCGTTGGCGGCATGATGCCGTCTTCGGTAAACATCTGCTTACTGCCCTCCAGCGCATCGATATACATTTGCTTGTTCGAAGCATAGTAATCGGCCGGCATTTTCTCGGCGATCTCTTTAGCGCTATGTGTTTTGATGTAGCGCAGTGTTTTTACAAAGGCCGTGACGATTTTCTGTACCTGGTCTTTATGGCTGTTGACCCAAGCGGTAGGCATATACAGACAAGCCGCCGGATAAGCGCCACCAAGCGCCGCTTCGGTACTTTTCAGGGTACGCAAATCGACCAGAATACTGGCCGCGCCAGTCGATACCAAACGCGAAATAGTCGGCTCCGTCGTCATGCCGGCATCGATCTTGCCCTGCGTCATGGCGGCGATAAAGGTCGAGCCTGCGCCAACCGGCAAGGTGGTGAATTCACTGTTCTTGACACCTTCTTTGGCCGCCAAAAATTGGGTCAGGAAATTCGTCGAAGACCCGAGGCCAGTCACACCAACAGTTTTTCCTTTGAAATTGGCCGGCGATTTAATTTCCTTGGCGGCCGCCTTCGCTACCAGAATCACCTCACCCGGTGCCTGACTGAACTGCACGACCGATTGCACCAATTTGCCACGCGCCTGCAGATCAATCGTATGATCATAAAACCCGACCACGCCCTGAGCCGAGCCGGACAGCATTTCCGTTTCAGCATTCACACCGGCCGGTTCGCTGAGCAACTCGATGTCGAGACCGGTTTCTTTCAAATAGCCTAATTGTTCCGCCAATTTTGCAGGCAAGTAAATTTGTTTCTCCATACCGCCGACCATAATCGTGATCTTTTCAGCGGCATGTACGGTAAGGCAAGAGGCAAGCAATAACATTGCTGCAATAGGTTGAAGCGTGGTTTTCATCATAATCTCCGTTGATTTTATTTTTCGTTTGACGTCAGTATGCACTTTTTGCGACGATTTGAAAATCGCCGCAAAAAAAATGCCCTCACATCAAATGATCGTCAAACGCCTTACGAAGCTCAGAATTTGAAACGCATGCCGACTGCGTATTCATTCTGTGAAGTAAAGCCATTCGCCTGCGCTGCCAGATATTTGCCATCGGTGTTCAGACGATCAAGCGCCAGATACAATTCGGTGCGTTTGTCGAAATGGTAAAAGGCTGAGCCATACCAAGTTTTCCGTTTGCCGCTGGCAGTCGCCGTGGCCGCGCTGGTATTGCCAAAAGCATTGATCACATAACCGCTGCCATTGACTGCCGCATTCGTGGCATTCATAGTTTGCCAGCCGAGTTCATAGTCGAACTTTCCGGCAGGTGTGAATTTCGCCGAAACGGTATAGGCTTTTTCAGTACGATCTCCGAGTGCAGCCGGTTGTTCAGCTTTATACGAGACATACCCGGCATTGAAGCGGAGCAAGCCATATTGCACATTACCGCCGAGCGAGTAAGCCGTATGTGTATAACCATTGACGTTGGCCGAAGTATAAAAGCCAGCTGCATTCTTCGCGCCGCCGTTATACGCCAGCGCCACCGTTTTGCTTGACCCCGTCGTGTTATCGCCGGGCACGCCGCCGACCTGATAACCAACACCGGCGACGAACTCACCGATTTCTTTTTTCCAAACGATACCCTTGTCATAGCGCGTGCCAGTGGCACTGCCTGAGTAGAAAATAAATTGTTTGAAGTTATTGTTGTTGGTGTAACCGCCTTCCTCGAGCGTCACAGCGGCGGTGCCATACGGGTCACCGTAAATTTTCGAAAATTCGCGCGCCACGGTATTTTGCCGACCGAGCGTCAGCTTACCCAAGCTGTCGCTCTGTACACCCAACCAGGCATCGCGATTGAACAATACGCCCGGTGAGTCCATATTCCCGGTGGGCAGTTCATACTCACTCTCGAGTTTGAAAATCGCTTTCAAGCCATCGGTATCTTTCAGGCCGTGTTCGCCCTCGATGCCCCAACGGTTACCGCTGAACCAGGCCACCGACATATCGCTTTGGGTTTTTCCCGTTTTATCGGCATTGCTCTTGTTACTCATGCTCAGATCGATCAAGCCATACAGACGCACGCTGTCGTCACCATTGCGATATACCAAGCCTTCACCAGCCGGCTGCGTGACCGACTTGTTTTCCTTCGCTGCATCGGCAACTTGTTGTTGCTTAACCGTCGCTTGCTGAATTTGTTCAAGTGCAGCCATCGCCTGCTGCGCTGCTTTTTGCGCATCAGCTGCTGCTTTTTGCGCCTGCGCCAGCGCCTGCTGCAAATCTTGTACCGATTGCGCTTGCGCCGTACCGACCAAGGCACCTAAGATGGCGAGCACGATTAATTTCTGTTTCATTTCTTGTCTCCGTTTTTTATGGGCTAAGCCCGTTGAGGTGTCAGCCACGGCTTTGAACTGCCGAGTAGTGCCAACCGAAGCGACTGTAACGGGCGCGAGCCTTCAATAAGCCTTCAGTGATTTTTTTGTAGAGAAAATACGACGCTGGCAAAAAAGCGACACCAAACCACTGAAAATCCTTTAGCCTTACTCATATGAAATTACTTTTAGTCGACGATAACCGTGAATTATCCTCGTGGCTCATGCGCTTGCTCGAGCAATCCGGCTATGCCGTCGAACAAGCTTTTACCGGTGAAGAGGCGAACCATTTTCTAGTCACGCAAACTTACGATGCGATTCTGCTCGATCTGACTTTACCCGGCATCAAAGGGCAAGCGGTATTGAAGACGCTGCGCGCCAAAGATAACCAAGTACCGGTACTGATCATCAGCGCGCTCGATGCACTCACCGATGTGATAGAAAATCTCAACCTCGGTGCCGATGATTATCTGGCCAAGCCTTTCGACATACAAGAACTCGAAGCGCGTCTGCGTTCACTGTTGCGACGCGCCAGTGGCAAAGCCAATCCACTGTTGCATTGCGCCGGCTTAAGTTACGACAGCAATTCCAAGCTCTTCGCCAGCCATGGCAAAGCGCTCAATCTGCCGCCGCGTGAACACGCGGTACTCGAAGCGCTGATACGAAAAAGTGGCAAAACCGTTTCCAAGATCGATCTGACCGATGGTCTGTTCCCACTCGATGACAGCGTCACCACCCATGCCCTGGAAATTTACATTGTCAGATTACGCAAAAAACTCGAACACTCCGGTGCCCAAATTCTCACACTGCGTGGCTTAGGCTATATGCTCAGTTATGTTGCGACCGAATAAAAGCCTCAAGAGTCGCCTGATGCTATGGGTGTTCCTGCCGACCTTGCTCATCTCCCTGATCGATCTGTACTTCACCTATCAGACCACGGGTAAAATCGCCACCTTGGTCCAGCAACAACTACTCAAAGGCGCGGCAAAAATCATCGCCGAACAACTGGTGGCCAGCGATGGTGGCTATGAAATCAGCGTGCCCCCCGCAGCTTTCGAACTCTTCGCCAACCAATTCCAAGATCATGTCTACTATTCGGTGCGCAGCAAAAATGGTCGTCTGATTGCCGGCAATGAAGAGTTACCGCGCTATACACAGCCGCTGATCAACGAACAAGAAAGCTATTTCAGCACCACCTTGCGCGGTGAAGAAGTACACGTGATCGCGTATGCCACGGCCGTCACCAGTACCGCATCAAACGATTTCACCATCACCGAAGTGGCGCAGACCATGCATGGAAATCAAGCATTTCAGCGCGAATTATTTCTGATCACGATACGCCAACACTTGATACTCATTTCCATCTTATTCTTCGGCTTGCTGATCGCCTTTCGCTGGACCCTCAGACCCTTGGTGCAGTTCGGCGAAACACTGCGCGAGCGTCAGGCCGGCTCACTGGAAAAACTCGATGAAGACAAGGTGCTGGTGGAATTGCAACCGCTGATTTCAGCACTCAACGAGTATGTGGTCCGGCTCGATCAAACCCTATCGGCCTATGAACAATTCGTCGCTAATACCGCGCACCAGTTGCGCACTTCGTTTGCGATCATCACCTCGCAAATCGATTTCGGCCATCGGCATGGTCAGCGCGACGTGGATCAAGCGGAAGTACTCAAGGCCATCCGTAAAACGGTGCAACAATCAACCAAGGTAATCAATCAAATGTTGATACTGGCCGCGGTCGAACAAAAACGCCAACAAAGCGTCACGCATACAACGCATTTTGCCGCCATTATTCAAACCGCCATCGAAGAGCTCGCACCGCTGGCACAACAACGCCACATCGAGCTGGGCATCGAGACACTGGACGAACATGCCGTGCTCAATGTCCCGCAAAATCTGTTGCGAGAATTAATTTTCAATCTGCTCGACAACGCGATTACCCATATGCAGATCGCCGGTACGGTAACCGTGGCGTTGATCCATCAGGCCGATCAAGTCATACTGAGTGTCAGCGATACCGGTGTCGGTATTGCGCCGGAACAAAGAGAAAAAGTATTCGAGCGCTTTTACCGTATCGATGAAAGCAAACCTAACAGTTCCGGCCTTGGTCTGGCCATCATTGGCGAAATTTGTCTGGCCTCGGCAGCCAGCATCACGCTGGCAACGCCTGAGAGCGGCAGCGGTTTGCTGGTACGGGTGGTGTTTCCGGCGGCGCAGTGACAAGCGATCGGCATGACTACCGATGGTTCAAGGCTTCAAAACCGGCAATCAAATCGAATAATTCTTCATCGATACTGCTCTGGCGCAGTTGCTGCAGCTCGCGCGTCAAGTCACGGCTCAATTCCTCGATGTTTTTTTCCGCGCGCTGCATGGCACTGAGTCGGCTGGCGTTTTCGCTGGCCAAGGAAGCGACACAAGCGCGAAACAAGGAAACATACAAATATTCACTTACGCAAGCCCGTAAACTGAGCGCGCTCGCATTGAGCAGCGCCGGCACATTCTGCCCCGGCCATGGGCTGGCCAGTAATTCCGCGCGCCAGCTTTGATCGAGCGGCAGCAAGCGCTGCAATGTCGGCGTCGAGCTCGCATTGGTTTGCAATTGATGATAAAACAACAGCACCTCGGAAAGCTCGCCGCGCGCCCGTTGCGCTTCTATTTCAATCAGCAAAGCCGCCACTAATTCACCGACGACACTGATACCAGCCGGCAGACTGAAATACGGTGCCGCAGCCGAGTCTTGCTCCAACGAGGCGCGCAAACGCTGCCCGACCGGCCAGATGATGTGTCGGCGCGGCCAATCGCTCAAACTGCTGCGGACAAACTGCAGCATGTTTTCATTGAATTGCCCGACCAAACCCTGATCCGAACCGAATACAACCACGCAGGTACTGCCGGCGCGATCTGCGTGCGCTACGGACTTCGCCTCGGCGCGCAAACACACACTCAGTCCGCTCCGCACTGTCGCATAGTAGGCATCGAGCGATTGCAAAGCCGTTTCGTACTGAGTGATGCTGGCAGCCGCCATCGCCTTCATGGTGCGGACCACCGACTTGAGATCGCCGGCACTGGCCAGCTTTCTTTGTAACACCACCTGGCTGTCGCTCATGGCGCGGCGTCCGTGCCCAAGCTGGCGGCGCTCGACCACACTTGCAATGCCGTTTTGGCGCACAGCAGCAGGGCATCGCGATCGGCCGCTTCGAAGCGCTTAGCCGAGTCCAGCGCAAGGACAATACCCGCATCCAAAGCACGTGCCGCCCGACGTACCGCCTGTTCGGCAGCCGGCATATCAGACAAAACCACGTTGTCAAACCAGCCTTCGCTCAAGGCCAGCAGCACACAGATCTGTTCCACCACAGACAAAGGATCGAGTTCGCTTTGCTTCAAGCATGCGCGAATCCGCCGACCATGTTCAATCACGGCCGCGGTCTTTTCATCGAGGCGGGCACCGAAGCGAGCGAAACTTTCCAATTCTTCAAACTGCGCATACGCGAGCTTCAGATCGCCGGCCACCGCGCGATACGCGGCGCGCTGCGCCTTGCCACCGACTCGCGATACCGACTGACCAACATCGACGGCCGGCAGCACGCCGAGTTCGAATAAACTGGGCGACAAATATATTTGTCCATCAGTAATCGAAATCAAATTGGTCGGAATATACGCCGACAAATTCTGTGCTTCGGTTTCGATCACCGGCAAGGCCGTCAGCGAACCGCCGCCGCGTGCCGCACTCAGATGGGTAGCACGCTCGAGCAGACGCGAGTGCAGGTAAAAAATATCCCCGGGAAAGGCTTCGCGCCCAGGTGGCCGACGCAACAGCAAAGACAACTCGCGGTAGGCACGCGCATGCTCGGTCAAATCATCATAGACGATGAGCACATCGCGACCGGCTTCCATAAAATACTCGGCAATACTGGTAGCCGCATAGGGTGCGATATAACTCAAACCGGCGGCATCGCTGCCTTGTGTCACCACTACCACCGTATACGCGAGCGCACCATGAGCACGCAGCGCAGCGATGCTTTTGGCCAGCGCGGCACCGCGCTGAGCGATGGCACAATACACGCAAATCACGTTTTCGTCACGCTGATTCAAAATCGCATCAAGCGCCAAGGCGGTCTTACCGGTCTTACGGTCGCCCAGTATCAATTCACGCTGACCACGCCCGATCGGAATCAAGGCATCCACCACTTTCATACCGGTCTTCAGCGGCACCGTCACCGCCGCGCGTTCCATAATCGGGGTAGCCGGACGTTCGATCGGCAAGCGCGCGCTGTAATTCAGCGGGCCGAGGCCATCAAGCGCCGCCCCAAGCGGATCAATCACACGACCGAGCAAACCCTCACCCACGCCGACATCCATGACACGACCACTACGGCGTACTTCATCGCCGGCCTTCAGCTGACTATAATCACCGAGCAAGACAACACCAACTTCCTGCTCATCGAGATTGAATGCAATGCCGTACAAACCATCGGGAAATTCCAGAATTTCATCGGCACCGACGCCAGGCAAACCGCTCACCACCGCAATGCCGGTGGAAACTCGCACAATACGACCGGTTTCAGACACTGCTGCCTGCCACTTGAAGCTTTGCCGATCCAAGCTCAGCGCATCCAATGCACGTAGACCTACAGACTGCAGACCAGGAGCGCGCGCACTCATGGCTGCGCCGTCGTATGCGCGTTAAGCCCATCGAGATAGGCCGCCACACTCCAGGCCAGCTTACGACCGTTGAGCGTTAATTCCAAACCACCGACCAACTCGCTGGCGACATCGAACACCAGCTCAGCCTGCGGCGACAGTTGGGTATGCACCGCCTCAGTGATCATGGCCTGTTGTGCCGGACTAAGCGAGGTGGCGCTGCGCAGCCACGCCTGCGGTGCGCCGCCATGCGGACTCACCGCCGCTGTAAGTAGGGTGCGTGTAGCCGCATCAAGCTGCTGCAAATGGGCGATGAAGGCAAGAACATATGCTTGCTCCAAATTAATACCACACAGATCGGCCAGAGTCTGGCGCGCGGTCGCCACCACTTCCTGACGAATTTGCGCCAGCAAGGCAAGCGCGGCGCGGCGGCGCTCTTCCTCTAATGCCAGCTGGGCTTGTCGCCGAATTTGTTCAGCCGTGCTGCGGGCCGTGCTGACAATTTCCGCCGCTGCCGCCTGCGCCGTGGTGCTGGCTTCCTGCAGTAAGCGCTGCTGTTGTTCCAGCAAAGCTTGATGCTGCTGCTGATACAGCAGCAATTCCGCTTGCGCCGCGGCCTTGTTTTCAGCCGCCGCCGCCAACTGTTTGGCGATCAGCGTTTCGCGCGCATCGATCGCCGCCAAAATGGGGCGATACAAAAAACGTTTCAGCAGGTAGAGCAAAACCAGAAAATTCAGAACTTGCGCCAGCACGGTAAACCAATCGATCAGCATGGTTTATTTTCCCGCTGCCTGAGTCAGCGCATGATTCCAAAACGGATTGGCAAAAATCAGAATCATCGACACCACAAAACAATAAATCGCGGTCGACTCAATCATCGCCAAACCGACAAACAAGGTGCGCGTGATGATGGCGGCGGCATCGGGTTGCTGGGCGATGGCATTGAGTGCCATCGCCACGGCTTTCCCTTCTGCCAGAGCCGGACCGAGGCAACCGAAACTGGTGGTCATGCCGGCGATGAGAATCGAGGCGACGGCGATGATGGTCATGCTATCCATAAGAGCTTCCTTAGTTGTATCAAACAGTCGATGCCGTGGCGGTCGGCGGCGTGCTGGCAGCGGCAATATAAACCGTCGCCAGGATGAAAAAAATATAGGCCTGCACCAAACCGGTCAGCAAGCCGAGCGCAGTCATCAGCACCGGAAACAACAGCGGCGTGATCGCCAGCAGTATCGCCAGAATCATCGCCCCGCTCATCATATTGCCAAACAAACGCACCGCCAGCGCCAGCGTGCGTGAGACTTCACTGATCAAATTGAAGGGCAACATCAGCGCGGTCGGTTCCAGATAGGTTTTCAGATAGCCGCCCCAACCCTGCTCACGTATTCCGAACATCGGCACCGCGATCAGCACGCACAAAGCCAGCGCCGTGGTAGTCGACAGCGAAGCCGTGGGCGGTTCAAAACCCGGCAAGCTGCTCGACAAGGTAGATGTGGCGACAAACAAAAACAAGCTGCCGAGAAAATCGAGGTAGCGCCGCGGTGCCGCCAAACCGACTTCGCTGATCTGTACCAATAATTCGCCCACCAGTATTTCCAACATATTTTGCCAACGACTGCGTGCCAAACCATGCGACAGGCGCGCCGTGATACAGCGCGCCGCCAGCACCAACACCAGCATCAATAGCCAGGTATAGACGATGGTGGCATTGAGTTTGAAAAAACCGGACTGCCAAAATATAATTTCATCGGGACTAAGTCGCATGGTCGGGCTCCGAAGACCGCTTCGCGCGCAAGGTATAGCGAGAAAACACCACGCGCATAACAATAAAACCCAGCACGCCTGCCAGCATACGCTGCCACTGCCCATCGGCGATCAGATACAAGCCCAGCAGCGTCACCGCGGTACGCAACAGAAAGCTGCCGGCCAAGCACCAGCCGGCATCGGCACGCTGAAGACCATGCTGTAAGGTCCACCACAAGCCGCCGTAAAAAAACAGACCCAGCGCGGCACCGGCCAGTCCGAGGAAAAACCAAGTCAGATAGCTGGCATCAATCATCGTGCGGCTCCGGTGCGGTTGCGGGTGGTGCTGGCATAGCGCGTTGTTCGCGATCGAGCCAGCGCCAGGCATTGAAACAGCCGAGCATCAGCCCGGCTACCAGTAAAGCCAAAGTCCACGAACGCTCACCCGGCCAAGTACGATCGAGCCAACTGCCCAGCGCCGTACCTAACAAAGTTGGTAATACTACCGACCAACCGATCAAGCCCATACTGCCCAGACCGGCCCATAAACCGGGCGTGCGCAGCCGCCGCGCCGCCAGTGTGCGCTGCACTTTCGCGTCGACCTGTTGTACATACTGTTGCGCAGCTGAGTCGCGCCGCGCCTTATCTCGACTGACAGGGGGCTTCATAAGCGCGTCAATCGATGTAAAAAACTGTTTTCCAATTTCATCATGACTGTCCGTAAATGCTGTTCATCTTCATCGAGCCGCCGAAAATCCTGCTGCACTGCTTGCTGCAATTGATGCAGATCGCGACTCTGCAGTGCGCGTCGCACCGAAACACGTATCTCAGAACCGCATTTCACCAGCACGCCGGCATCGACGGCGACAAACACTTCCCCCTCCTCGGCAGTCTGGTAGGTCAACATGCCGGCACACAGCGCCGCGACACAATCGCGCCGCTGCGGCAAAATGCCGAAACTGCCCTCGATAGTCTCAACCACCATGCGCAGCACTCCGCTCACACTGAGCAATACGTGAGTCGGCAACAAGACTGTCAACTGCATGCTGATTGGTGTGATGCTCGTCATGCCGACAGCGCAGCGCCAGGCGCGGCGGCCATCAGTTTGGCCTTGGCATAGGCTTCATCAACCCGCCCTATCATGTACAAGGCCGCCTCAGGCAGGGCTTGAAATTCATCCGCCAAAATACGCTCACAACCATCGAGTGCGTCAGCCAAGCTGACTAATTTTCCGGCTTGATTAGTAAATTGTTCGGTGGTAAAAAATGCCTGCGTGAGAAAGCGTTCCAGCCGCCGGGCGCGACCAACTACCGCGCGGTCTTCCACCGACAATTGCTCGAGCCCGAGCATGGCGATGATGTCTTTGAGTTCGGCGTATTGCGCCAAGCTGCGGCGGATCTCTTGGGCGACGCGATAATGACGTTCGCCGACGATGCCGGGCGTCGCCATTTTAGAACTCGATTGCAAAGCGTCGATGGCCGGATAAAAGCCTTCGCTGGCGCGTTTGCGCGACAACACAATGGAGGCTGACAAATGCGAAAAAGTATGCACTGCCGCCGGATCGGTAAAATCATCGGCCGGCACATACACCGCCTGAATCGAGGTGATCGCGCCTTGCGCCGTATTGGCAATACGCTCCTCGATGCCCGCCAGTTCACTGCCCATAGTCGGTTGGTAACCTAGCCGTGAAGGCATTTGTCCCATGAGCCCGGAAACTTCCGAACCGGCCTGAATAAAGCGAAAAATGTTATCGACCAATAACAGCACATCGCGCTGCTCATCGTCACGAAAATATTCAGCCATCGTCAGCGCTGCATGCGCCACCCGAAAGCGCGCGCCAGGCGGCTCATTCATCTGACAGAACAGCATCACCATCGCCGGTAACACCCCGGCTTGTTCCATATCGCGATACAACTCTTCGCCTTCGCGTGAACGCTCACCGATGCCGCAGAAAATACTCACGCCCTCATGATGGCCGAGCATATTGTGTATCATTTCGCTCAGCAACACCGTCTTGCCCACACCGGCACCACCGAACAAACCGGCTTTACCGCCGCGCTCCAGCGGTACCAACACATCAATGGCCTTGATGCCGGTTTCAAAAATCTCTGAACTGGTTGAACGTTGGGCCAGCGCCGGTGCCGCCCTATGTACCGAACGCCATTCGACCTCGCTCAATGCCGGGCCACGATCGATGGGTGTGCCGAACACGTCGAACATGCGGGACAAAATTTGTTTACCAACCGGCGCAGTCAAGGGCGCGCCCGTATTGATAACGCTCATGCCGCGCGCCAAACCCTGCGTCGAGGTCAAGGCAATCGCCCGCACCACATGGGCCTCATGGTGTGCCAATACTTCCATACGCACACGCCCACTATCGGCCGTGAGTAAATGATGAATTGCCGGCAGTGCAGCCTCGAAATGTACATCGACCACGCTGCCACGCACGGCCACCACGCTGCCGCTGCTTATTTCAGACCTTATTTCACTACTTATTTCGCTGTCGGTTTCCTGCATTCTTGCTCCTTGCGTAACAATCAGGCACAGCTGTGCTGAAAAATATGCTGTTCCCATACTAACGCCCATAAAACAGCCATGCCAAGCTGCTTACACATTCATTGATACAGATCAGAAACACAGTAAATAGCGAGCACTACGCAGCAAACGATTACAATAAGCAGCACCGCCCGCTAGGGCAGCGGCATTATTCATACTGATTTTGCGAAGTGAGTCTCGATGAAACGGCTGTTCCCCCATAGTTTGCTGCTGCTCTTACTGAGCCTGAGCTGCCTGTCCCACGCGGCGCAGAGCCCGGCTACCGTACGCGTCGACTACATGCATAGTGGCAACGCTGACAGCGAGCACTACGCGCTCGAACGTGTGCTGATCGAGCCCTTACCATGGCCAGGCAATCTGCAACAAGCACAAGACACCAGCAATCGCGGCAACAATTTGCTCGAAGTGCGCGCCAAAAGCGATGGCAAATTACTGTATTCACGTGGCTTTTCCAGCATCTTCGGAGAATGGCGCAGCACCGCCGAAGCCGGCACCATCAGTCGCGGATTTCAAGAGTCACTGCGCTTTCCCAAACCCGAGCAAGCGGTAGAAATCAGTGTCCTCAAGCGTGATGCCAACAATGCCTTCGTGCCAGCTTGGCGCATCGATATCGATACCGACGCACCCGACGTGATTCGCAAACCAAGCCCGCTACCGGCCAACGCGACCCTGATCCCGATTCAGATCAGCGGCGCAGCGCCGGACAAAGTCGATCTGCTGATCCTCGGCGATGGCTACACCGCAGCGGAAATGGGTAAATTCGAAGCCGATGCGCGCCGCTTGAGTACGCATTTATTTCAAGTCTCGCCCTTCAAAGAACGCGCACAAGACTTCAATGTCCGTGCTCTGGCCCTGCCCACTCCGGAATCCGGTATATCGCGCCCCTCGACCGGCATCTACCATGCCTCGCCATTGGGAAGCAGTTATGATATTTTCGGCAGCGAACGCTATATCCTGACCACCGACAACCGTGCTTTGCGCGACCTGGCTCAATATGCACCATATGAATTCATCGAAATTCTGGTGAATAACGACACCTATGGCGGCGGCGGTATTTTCGGTCAATTCAGCACCGCCGCAGCCTCCAATGATTGGTCCAATTATTTATTCGTGCACGAATTCGGCCACCATTTTGCCGGTCTCGCCGATGAGTACTACACCTCCCCATCGGTCTATCTGCCCAGCGCTGAACGGCAGGAACCCTGGGAACCGAATGCCACGGCAGTCACCGAGCGCAGCAAACTGAAATGGCGCAGCCACGTCAGTGGCGCTACCCCGGTACCAACGCCATGGCCGAAACAAGCCTATGATGAGCACGCCAAAAACTACCAGATCGAGCGCGCGGCACTGCGCGCCGCCAACCGCCCGGAAGCGGAAATGAACGCCCTGTTCCGCAAAGATTTACAGTTCAGCAATGCTTTGTTCGCCAGCTCGGCACAGCGTCATGCCGTTGGTGCATTCGAAGGGGCCAACTACGAATCGCATGCTTACTACCGACCACAAATGCAGTGCATCATGTTCGATCGCAGCGATGCGTTCTGTGATGTCTGTCGTGACGCCATCAGCCTTATCATCGATCTCTACAGCCGCCCCTGATCAAGCGAAATGCTCGGCCAGCGCATCGATATCGGCCGCCACCCAATCAGCTTGTACACAGTCAATCAAGTGCGCGGCCATAAAGCGAATCAACTGCATAGTCGCAGCAGACAAGCGGCGATCTTTGCGACTGACCAAATACCAATTGCTCTCCAAGGGAAAGCCTTTCACATTCAAAGTCAGCACTTGCTCGCGTCCTTCTTGCAAAGTGTGGGCAGAAATGACCGACAAGCCTAAGCCGGAAGCGGTGCTCAAGCGTATCGCTTCATTACTCTCAATCTGCATGGTGTTGGTCAACTCTATGCCTTGCGCACTCAACCAAGCTTCAAACATCATGCGCGTAGCAGAACCGGGCTCGCGCATTAAAAATCGTTCATGCCGCAATTGTGAAAAATCGAGCGCACTCTGTTGTGCCGCCCAGTGATCAAGCGGGGCAATCAGTTGCAAGGGATTTTTCAAAATACGCGCCGCCTGTACCGACTGACCACTGGGCGGGTGACTGAAGACATACAAATCATCTTCCTGCTTGGCGAAACGCTCCAGAATATGTGCGCGGTTACCGATATGCAGAGTAACATTCACTTGCGGGAAATGGCGATAAAACGCCCCTAAAATACGCGGCATCACATACTTTGCGGTGGTCACAATGCCTATCGTGATATGGCCGCTGCTGCCGCCGCGCGCATGTTCGAGAAATTCATTGAAATCACCGAAACGTATCAAGACATCACAGGCCGCGCTGTATAACTCGGCACCGATATGGCTCAAGACCATACGCCCCTCGCGTGTTTCAAACAGCGGGTCATGCACCGCTTCACGCAGCTTTTTCAACTGCAGCGAAACGGTAGGCTGAGTCAAATGCAGCTCACGCGCCGCCGCCGAAATCGTGCCCGAACGGACCAACTGCACATACACCTGCAACAAGCGAAAACTGAGATGGCGAATATTCATAGAACGGCTTTCATATAGATGATCATCTATGCTACGTAACGAGATAATTTATTATTCAATATAGCTTAATCTAGTCATAATCGCACTCATATTCACACAGAGGAAGATTCATGCCCGATATCATCATCGCGTTTTTTGCTTTAGGTTTGCTGGCCGGTTTGTTGAAATCCGATTTAAAAGTGCCGCAATCGGTCTATCAAACCCTGACAATTTTATTAATGCTCGTCTTGGGCCTCGAGGGTGGCGTGGCCTTGCATGGAAAATTTGAGTTCTCGATGCTACCTAGCTTAGCTGGCGTCGCCGTAGCAGGCTTCCTCATTCCACTGCTCTGCTACCCTATCCTACGCCGCGCTATCGGCCTCAACCCAGCCAATGCCGCCAGTATCGCCGCCCACTACGGCTCGGTCAGTGCCGGCACCTTTGCGGTCGCCTTAACCATGGCCAAAGCCGGCGGCTTGACGCTCAAGCCCGAAACCACGCTGTACCTGGTCATGTTGGAATTGCCAGCGATAATCAGCGCGATCTGCTTATACAATAAGTTAAGCGGATCAACGCAGGGGCAAGGCAGCGGCACGATCTTGCGCGAAGCACTGACCAGCAGCAGCGTGCTCTTACTCGGTGGTGGTGTGGTGATCGGCTATCTGTACGGACCGCTAGGTTTGGGGCCACTGGAACCCGTCTTACTCAATGGTTACAAAAGCATGCTCGCCTTGTTTTTACTGGAAATGGGACTGTGTACCGCCAAGGCCTGCTCACCCTTACCATGGCAGCATGCACGCTTGATGCTGTTCGCTGCCGTCGCACCGTTTGCCTTGGCCGGCCTCGGCATCGCCATCGCCATCGCCCTCAACCTGCCAGCCGGGAGCGCCTTCGTACTGACCTGCTTGATCGCCAGTGCCTCCTACATTGCCGCACCAGCCGCCATTCAAACCGCGATCCCGCAAGCCGATATCGGGCTGGCGATGTTAGCCGCCTTAGGCATTACTTTCCCCATCAATATTTTCATCGGCCTACCGATGTATATGCAGTGGGTGCGGCATTTCATTCATTGAACAACTTAATGGATCGTCGCAAAAGGGTATTAAGTCGGTATCATTACCCCAACCGGTAGCCACGTCATTCCTGCGCGCTTTTGGCAGGAACCCAGCGGCGTTCGTGGTTAACTGAAAATCCCAGATATGATCGTGTTTTCAGTGCTGAAAACGACGCTGGGTTCCCGCCAAAAGCATGCGGGAATGACGAGGCTGCGGCATGCGGGAATGACGAGGTATGCGGTGTTTCAGATGTAAAAAAGCGTCCATCAGGCTTTTGCGACAGCCTCTGAAGGCCGGGGTTTTTAACCCTAGTCAGATTTTTGATGAAAGAATTGATTAATTTCGGCAGCGTCGATCACCCCTGACACAGCAGTTCTTTTGCCATGCGCATCGAACCAATAACTACGCGGCATTTCTCCGTGCCATGTCGGATCCACGGAGAAACGCAGCCGCTCCGGCGCTTCCTCTCCGAAAGCCCAGGCCTTACTGCTCAAGCCGTAGCTCTGCAATTTTTGTTTCATCAGTTGGAGATTTTGCGGATCGAGTAAAGAATCCGTGCCGATGCTCAGCACGCGCACATTTTTGTTGGTCTTTTTGCTCTTTCCCAGAGCCGCCAAACTTGCTTGGCAAAACTCGCAATCGAGTGACCACAGCACCAAAACAAACGGTTTGCCCTTCTGATTATGAATCAAACTATCCATACTCTCGGATGTGAATTCCCGCATCTCAGCGGCTTGCACCGGCATAGTCATTACGCATACGGCCAAGAACAAGCCGCGCATCACTTTGACTGCATTGTTCATTTACTGCTCCCTACAGGAATAATACGCAAACCTTCATTTTGGGTGCGCCAGACCAGGACAAGGCCCTTGGGGCCAGTGAGTAAATGCGGCTGATCCGAATTACCCGAAGTTTGCGCGATATCGAGCTCTTCCCAAGTACTGCCGGCATCCTTCGATACTTTACCGAGTATCGTACTGGCCTTACCGTCAAATTGTTTCCACACCAAAGTGACGGTCTTGCCCTGCACCTGCACCTCGGCATGCTCGGCTTGGGCATTGCCCAATTTGATAGGCGTACCGAGCTCTGCTTGGGCATTGGTCGAAGCGTAAAACACGCCACCTTCGTCGTTCTTCACATTGAACCAGGTTTGGTAACGCCGCCCCTCCGCATCAAATGCGATGGCAGGACCATGATGCGGGCAAGCATCAACACGCCAGGCCTCGAAACTAGTCCGTAGCAAGTCAGAATGACTGCCATCGACATGCAATTCACTGAGCGCGTGATCACGCTCGTTCGGTTCAAACACATGACGCCACATAGCGATCGGCCGGCCGGCCGGATTGAGTGCCAATGCGATGCGACAACACTCACAGCTGTGCGCGGCCAGCAGGTAGTCGGCGTGAAAACTGCCACCTTGATCGGTCGACACCGTGTAGTAAATCGCCGCACCGGTGTAGGCTTGTTGCCGCGCTTTGGCGGCAATCGCATCGCGCTTATCTATCCATGCGATGAAGATACGCCCGGCTGTATCGACGATCATCGATTCAAAGCGGTGGGTGATTTCATCGCGGTTAGCATGCACCGTCACGGGGGCAGAAAAGCTGACGCCCCCGTCGAGCGAACGCACGAAGCGGATTTCACCGGTATACGGTTTGGCCAGTGGCTTCGTGTAGGCAATATACATTTCACCTTGCGGCCCGAATGCCAGCTTCGGCCGATTTTCGCCATCGGCAGAAATCGCTTCCGGCGTGGCTTGAGCCCGTACTGGCGCGGACCAAGTCTGACCCATATCGAGCGACGATTGCAGGACCACATACGCCGCCTTGCCATCAGCAGCCGCTTCTTTACTGGCGACCCATAACTTGCCCTGCGCATCCCAGGCCGCCGACGTGCCCAGTTCTGCTTTAGCGTGTTTTTGCTTACTGTGATCCATCTGCGCACTGGCCTGTAGCGGCCATTGCGCAGACAAGAGCAGCAGGCTGCTCAGAAAAAAATGAAGGAAAAGTTTCATGATCAAGCTCAATAATCAAACTTCATGCTGACAAAGAAAGTACGCTGCGGATACGGATTAGGATTGACGTAGTATTTCTCACTGCCGATATTATTCACCCCGATCGCACCAGTCCATTGACGCGTCAATTGATACACCAGCTTGGCATCAAATACACTGTACTGACTGACCGCGCCGTAGACATCCGGGTTCACATCATTGTATTGCTTGCTCACGGTGTTGAACAAGGCATTGTGCTGATGTCCGCTGTAACGATAACTCAAACTACCAGAGAGTCGGTCCGACACATGATAGGTCGCAACCATCGTGGCACGCCATGCCGGTATGCGCGGCTGATCGGTGTCCACCAGTCCCGGGTTACGACTGTTGGCAACGATGGTGGAATGGGTGTAAGTCAGGCTAGCGTTGAAGTCCAAACCATTGAGCACAACATCATTCACATTCAATACCGTCTCAAGACCGTAAGTACGTACTTTATCAACATTTTGAATACTCGAGATATTCGGGATCACCGTGGTATCTGATTGCGAAATCAAGGCATCGCGCTTATCTTCATAAAACACCGAAGTACGCAAGCTGCCTTTTTTCAGCAAGACTTCGGCGACCAGTTCTGCCGAACGCACATCCTCCGGTTTCAGGTTAGGATCATTTTGCTTGACGTTATTGGGCAGACTGATGACTTGAAAGATTTCGGCCACGGTTGGATAACGTAGGCCGCGCCCGAACGAAGCGCGGTACGCCCAGTTTTTATTGGGCTGATAGGCAACCGATAGCTTAGGCGAAAAATCGGTGCTGCGACGAGTGGCATAATTCAATTGTTGATACGCCGTGGCATTGGCGGCATTGAAGTTACTGCCGTCCGATGCCTGCCATTGTTCCAGACGGCCGCCGAACACGGTTTTCCACTCCGGTGTCAGTTGCCAGGCATCTTGCAGATACAGGGCCTGCGTTTGCGTTTTGCCATACGAATTGGAAGATGGAGTGGCCGCCAAATTACTGCTCAACCAATCATTGAGTACATTCGTGGTCACCGATTTCAATACATAACGATCGGCATGATAGCCAAAGCTGAGCCGATGCGCGCTCTTCACATCACCACCGGGTCGATACTCCGCGCGTAAATCCAAAGTAGTCCAACCAGTGCCATCGCCGGTCGTGATGCTGCCGCCCGGTCTGGTCGTGTCCAAGCCGGAATCATAGACACTGCCATTATTAGCAGCGGTACGCGAATTGTCTTTGCGTTCATTGTAGGAACTCAGTACCGCCTCCCAGTCCCACGCACCATTGGTATGACTGGCCAGTGAGAGTCCTTGCATGTAATGTTCGCTCTCACTGTAGCCAGGTGAGGTTCCGGCCAAAGTATAGTAATTGCTGTCGCCGGCAAACTTCACATAGCGGCCTGCCCCGCTGCTGCTGGTATTAAAAACAGCACGGCCATTACTATCACGTAAATAACTGTTCACATAAGTCGTCGACTTGTTTTCCCACATTCCCAAGGTATAGCTGGCCCGTAATTCCGGCGTGATATCGTAAGCCAGTTTAAGTTTAGCAATATCTTGGATCGTCGCGTCCGCACCGATCGCGCTGGTAACAATACGGCCGTTACCGCTGGTATCGATATCGCGGATTGCGCCACTGACCGTGGTAAATGCCGGCGTACCGGTGAGGCTGGCTTTGCTCGCCGCACCGAAAGTTTGCGGTTGACTGGTATTGTCGAGATGATCGACATTCAGCAGCCAAGACCAGTTATCGGATTTACTGCCTAACGCTACGCTGCCATGCGTGCCATGAAATTCCTGATCTGTCCCGTAGAGTTTGAAGCGCTGTCCGAACACATCGAGTTTGATGTGTGCCTCAAAACGATCGGGCATGTGGGTAGACAATAACACGACGCCGCCGGCAGAATTACCGGGGTACAGGGCCGAAAAGGGGCCATACAAAACATCGATACGCTCGATCTCTTCGGGCGCAACCATGCCCCAGCGCGGTGCCGTGGCATAACTGTTATTGAGAAAATTCGACAGCAGCAAGTTATCCGCGTACACAACGGTCTGGGCGCTTGAAATGGAACTATTGACGCGCATGACCAAAATTCCATTGCGGTCGCCGATATAGCGTTCGCGAACATGGGTACTTGGCAGATAGTTGAGCGTTTCAGCCGTGGTGATCGCATTGATCGTCTCGGCAATCTGTTTGGCATTGATCGATTCGCGGGTGTTCGACGTCGCGGTCGGTTGCGTGACTTTATTACTTTGTACCAGTACTTGCTGGATTTGCTCGCTGCTAGCGTCGGCTGCCAACGGTGCCCCAGTTTCTGCCGCATAGGCGATGGCAGATTGCGAGAACGCGGCAAGGAGAGCAATGCGTAGCTGGCGTTTAGTAAAATTTTTGTTTTGTTGCATGATGAACTCTGGTATTTCCCGGTCATAGCGGGAAGAAATCAAATCAGTATCGCTGTGCCAATTAAGATTGGCACAGCTGACACGAAACAGTGCCGCCATGGTCGTCAGCGTGTGTTTGACTCATTGAAAATAGCGTGCCTGATCAAGCGACGTGTTTCTACATGATCATTCAAGACGCATTCAAGACTATATGGCAGTGCGAGATTTTTTATACCAGACGGGGTGGCGCACGTGACTGGATGGAAGTCCAGACAAATAAAGGCGATGGAGAGCGATAGAACAGTCTTGGAACATGCAACTGCTGAACAACGACAGGTATGCTCAACAACTGCATTGGTGGCAGAGCGAATGACGCAGCACTGGTAAAACAATACGCGCAGTGCTCACCATGTTTGCCCTGATCGGATAAGGGCGCAGTTTTTCCCGCCACTGCGACATCCGCTTTGACCACGGGACTGAGCTTGCTGCTGCAAATTTCCAACCAACCCGCTGCGCCATTATTGGCAGCGAGTGCCGCTGAAATTGATGGCATGAAAAGCGTGAGCAAGATCGCAAAGCATGCGAGCAAAGCTGTATATCGTTGGGAAAGCGAGCGCGGTTTCATCTGCAAATTATAACATTTTGCACAACGGCAACGATACGACAGGCGATCGATTTTGTTTAATAACAACGCTCAGGCGATGACGCTCAGGTCTGGTGCACGCCACAAACCGTTTGCGCAAAAGCAAAACCCCCGCTCTCACAAGAGAACGGGGGCATGCAGAATAGAAGCCTG
>NZ_JASJVS010000060.1:0-22578 GCF_035019605.1 Undibacterium sp. 5I2
AAAACACAAACAAACAGACTTCAATGAGATCGGTTCAATTTAAAAAGTTACACGACAAGTAGTCTGACAGATGGGGAGGGCGCGTAATGTGCGGTAGTTCTCGGCCGCTCGCAGCGCGATGCGCACGCCGCCTAACTCGACTATCTTGAGTGCGGTAAGAAATTTTTTCGCCCGTTGCAGATCGCGCTCGCGGCTAAAGCCTTGCAAAACTTCAAGCAAAATAATATCGCCGGTGGCAACAAACTCGCTCCCTAGCATGGCATCAAGCGCATCAGTCTGACGCGTCACCGCGCCTCGGAAATAATCGATCCATACACTGGAATCGACCAAAATCATCGGTCTGCTCGCATGACATCGAGATCACCTTGCCAAGCCAGAATACCTCTGAGTTGGCGAATTTGTTCCTGCTGTTTCAAGCGCAACAGAGTGCGCAATCCGAGTTCGACAACTTCACGTTTGGTCTTGAGACCAGTCAAGTGCAGCGTCTCTTGAATCAAGTTATCATCGATGACAATATTGGTTCGCATGATGCCCTCCACGGCTGAATTTTGATTATCCTAGCGCGAGTCAACGAAGAGATCAAGCCGTTTTTACACTGCCGTGCGCGGATCTGACAAGGGCATTATTCCGACGATTGCGGTAAAGCTATGCTGCGCAATTGGAAGCAGCCGTCGCTGTTAAACACCTAGGTTTCGGAACTCTCACAGCGACCGCCGTACTGGAGCATGGCCTTGCATAGTTATCCACTGACAGCGCGCGGCGCGGCGACTACTCAATTCAATGCGAATGACCACAGGCGCTGCCCGCCTTGCCCTGCATCGGCGCATCACGGCCGCTGTCATCAGGGAAGCCGGCTTCCTGCAATTTTTGCAGATACTCTTGCCACAGGCGCGCCTGCTCAGTACCCAACTGGTAGAGATAATCCCAAGTGAAGATACCGGAACTGTGGCCGTCATCAAACACCGGTTTGACGCCGTAGTTCCCGACCGGCTCAAGTGCACTGAGGCTGACGCCACGTTTGCCGGTTTGCAGAATTTCTTGGCCGGCACCGTGACCGCGTACTTCAGCCGACGGCGAATACACGCGCAATAATTCGAATGGCAAGGAAAAGCTGCAGCCGTCATCAAAAGCGATGTCCAACACGCCGCTCTGGGTGCGAGCATCGAGGGCGGTAGGCTGGGGTTTGACTATGGTCATGAGTTACTCTATCAGGGTAGGTAGTGCAAGATTCAAAGCAACGATCAGTTCGCTGCGCAATTGCGGCAATACCGCACGGCGGGCCGCCAACGCCAGCGCATCGGGCGAGCTGCCATGGGGCGCGGCCCACACTGGCTGGGGAAAATGGGCATCGTCGATAAAACGTGGAATCACATGCCAATGCAGATGCGGCACCATATTGCCGAAACTGGCCAGATTGATTTTATCTGGCTGCATCACACGACGCAGCACCGTTTCGACTTGCCACACCACGGCCATCAACAACTGACGATCAGGCTCGCTCAGCTCGCTCATTTCCTTGACATGCGCATGCCAAATCACACGGCAAAAACCAGGATAATTGGCGTCATCGACCAAGATCACGCGCCATTTTTCGGCGGCGACAATCACGTCGCCGCCATCGAGCGCACATAATTCGCAGTGCGCACTCACACCAACACCCGTTCTATGCCGCCATTATTGGCTTTGGCTACATACTCGGGCAACCAGTTTTCGCCTAATACATGGCGGGCCATTTCGATGACGATGTAGTCGGCCGTGGTGTTGCTGTCATCGTTGTAACGCGTCAAGCCCTGCATGCAAGCTGGGCAAGAAGTCAGAATTTTGACGTCGCCGGTAAAGCCATCGGCGCGCAACTTGTCTGCCCCTTTGAGCATTTCCTCTTCTTTGCGGAAGCGGATCTGCGTCGAGATATCGGGGCGCGATACCGCCAGCGTGCCAGCTTCGCCACAGCAGCGATCATTTTTTTCTATCTTGACTTGATCGATCGTGGTGATCAAAGCATTGACGGTTTTCAAAGGATCCTGCAATTTCATCGGTGTATGACAAGGGTCATGGTACATGTAGCGGGTACCGCTGACGCCTTCGAGTTTCATACCTTTTTCCAGCAAATACTCATGGATGTCGATGATGCGACAGCCCGGGAAAATTTTATCGAATTGATAGGTGGCAAGTTGATCGTAACAAGTGCCGCAAGAAACCACGACCGTTTTGATATCGAGATAATTGAGCGTGTTGGCCATACGATGGAACAGCACACGGTTATCGGTAATCATCTTCTCGGCCTTGTCGAACTGGCCGGCGCTGCGTTGCGGATAACCGCAGCACAGATAGCCTGGCGGCAGCACTGTCTGCACGCCGACTTGCCATAACATCGCTTGCGTCGCCAGACCAACTTGCGAAAATAGCCGCTCCGAGCCGCAGCCCGGGAAATAAAACACCGCCTCGGTGTCGGCCGTGGTGGTAGCAGGATTACGGATGATGGGAACGATTTTATCGTCCTCGATATCGAGCAAGGCACGCGCCGTTTTCTTGGGCAAATTCCCCGGCATTTTTTTATTGATGAAGTGAATCACCTGCTCTTTGATAGCCGGCTTGCCGATCGAAGCAGGCGGCGCCTTGGTCTGTTTTCTGGCCAATTGTTTCAGCACCGTATTACCGAAACGCTGAGCACCGACACCCCAGCCGAAAATCACTTTGCGGGCCGCCTTAATGGTGGCCGGATCTTTGGCATTGAGGAAAAACATCGCCGCCGTGGTGCCGGGGTTAAACGATTTCTTATCCATTTTGCGCAACAGATTGCGCATATTCATGGAGACATCACCGAAATCAATATCGACCGGACACGGCGTCACGCACTTATGACAGACCGTGCAATGGTCGGCCACATCTTCGAACTCTTCCCAATGCTTGATGGAAATCCCACGACGGGTTTGCTCTTCGTATAGAAACGCTTCGACCAATAAAGAGGTGGCAAGAATTTTATTGCGTGGTGAATACAGTAAATTGGCGCGCGGCACATGGGTCGCACACACCGGTTTACATTTTCCGCAACGCAAGCAATCCTTGACGCTGTTAGCAATCGCACCAATATCGCTTTGTTGCATGATCAAGGATTCATGCCCCATCAAACCGAACGAGGGCGTATAGGCATTGCGCAAATCGGCCGCATAGCCTGGCAAATTGAGCAACTTGCCTTTGTTAAAGCGGCCATCCGGATCGATGCGTTCTTTGTACGAGCGGAAATCTTTGATTTCATCTTCGGTTAAAAATTCCAACTTCGTGATACCAATGCCATGCTCACCCGAGATCACGCCATCCAAGGCACGGGCCAGCACCATGATGCGCGCGACGGCTTGATGTGCCACCTGCAGCATGGCATAGTCATCCGAATTGACCGGTAAATTGGTATGCACATTGCCATCGCCTGCATGCATGTGCAAGGCGACGAACACGCGGCTACGCAATACTTTCTTGTGTACGGCCACGCACTCATCGAGTATCAGCTTGAACGCCGCACCATTGAAAATCTGGCGCAACTGGGCCCGTACTTCCTGCTTCCAAGAGATACGCACGGTACGATCTTGGACGATAGAAAACACGCTGGCATCGGCTTGCTGCTGTACCCGTTCGGCAAACACCGCATCCAAGCTAGCCAAGCCATGCAAGCTCAGCCCGGCGCGCGCCTCGGCCAGCGGCAGATCGAGCTGAGTCAGCAGATACGTCCAGCGGGCATGGGTTGCGGCCAGCAAGGCAACGGTCTGGCTGACGCGGTCTTCCAGCAACTCGGCGGCAGAAATATCATCGCCGTCGGCATCTTCGCTTTTTCCTAAAGGCAAATTACCCTTGGCGAAAAACTCTTGCAAGGCCGTGATCAGGGCCAGCTTGTTTTGTATCGACAATTCGATATTGATGCGTTCTATACCATCGGTATATTCACCCATGCGATTGAGCGGAATGACGACGTCTTCATTGATTTTGAAGGCATTGGTATGTTTCGAAATCGCCGCAGTTTTGGCGCGATCGAGCCAAAACTTCTTACGCGCTTCCGGACTGACGGCAACAAAGCCTTCACCGACGCGGGTATTGGCAATCCGTACCACTTCCGAAGCCGCTTGCGCCACGGCGTTTTCATCGTCACCGACGATGTCGCCGAACAGCGCCATCTTCGGCAGTACACCGCGCTTGGATTTGGTGGTGTAACCGACGGCGCGCAGATAACGTTCGTCGAGATGCTCGAGACCGGCCAAAATAGCCCCGCCTTTTTTGGTTTCGCCATCGAGGTAATCTTTAATTTCGACTATGCTTGGAATCGCGTCGCGCGCTTGGCCGAAAAATTCCAGGCAAACGGTACGGGCAAATTTCGGCATCTTGTGCAAGATCCAGCGCGCCGACGTGATCAACCCGTCGCAACCTTCTTTTTGCACGCCTGGCAAACCGGCCAGAAATTTATCGGTCACATCCTTGCCCAGACCTTCTTTGCGAAATACCCGGCCCTTGATTTCCAGACGTTCGGTTTTGAACGACTGTTTTTCGCCGGGATGTGTCCAGACCAAGTCAAACTTGGCTAATTCAACATCATGAATCTTGCCCAGATTGTGTTCGATACGCGTCACTTCGAGCCAATCGCCATTCGGGTCGACCATCTTCCACGAAGCCAGATTATCGAGCGCAGTGCCCCACAACACGGCTTTTTTGCCGCCGGCATTCATCGCCACATTGCCGCCTATGCAAGACGCTTCGGCCGAGGTCGGGTCGACCGCAAACACATAGCCGGCTTTTTCCGCCGCATCAGCGACGCGTTTGGTGACCACGCCGGCACCGGAGTAGATGGTGGCGTAATCGCGCTCGACACCGGGCAGGCGCGTGATTTCCACCGCCCCGAGTTGTTCGAGCTTTTCGGTATTGATCACCGCTGACAAAGGCGTGAGCGGAATCGCACCACCGGTGTAACCGGTGCCGCCGCCGCGCGGGATGATGGTCAGACCGAGTTCAATACAGCTCTTGACCAGCCCAGCCATCTCGTCTTCGGTGTCGGGCGTGAGCACGACGAATGGATATTCGACGCGCCAATCGGTGGCATCGGTCACATGCGAAACGCGGCTCAGGCCATCGAACTTGATATTGTCTTTGGCGGTGTAACGCGCCAGCAAGCGATTGGCCTTCTTGCGCAGATCATAGGTGGCGCGAAATTGTCGAGCGAATTCGGCCACCGCCGCGCGGGCCGCATGCACCAAAGTTTCCACACTATGGCTGCGTTCGGCATCGTCATCATTAGCGGTATTGAGACGGCGCTTCTCGACTTCGCCCAAGCGGTGGTTCAAGGCATCGATCAAATCTTGCCGCCGCTTAGGATTGTCGAGCATATCGTCTTGCAGATACGGATTACGCTGCACCACCCAGATATCGCCAAGCACTTCGTAGAGCATGCGCGCCGAGCGCCCGGTTTGGCGTTTACCGCGTAATTGATCGAGCAATAACCAGGCATCTTCGCCCAGCAGACGAATGACGATTTCACGGTCGGAAAACGAGGTGTAATTGTACGGAATTTCACGCACGCGGGTAGCACCGGCGCCCGGAGGCGTGTCAGCGAGCAAAGCAGGAACAGGGAGGGGAGCGTTCATCAGAGGCGTGGATGTTGCGGACGACAGCGCAGCAGTATGGCATGGCAGTGGCGCAGACAAAACCGAAAGCGAGTTTCGCAAACCCCGTGCAGCTATAGCTGTTAGGCATCATTCCTGAGTTTTTAAAGGCTTATTTTAGCGTATTGCGCCCAACCACGCGGCAACAGCCTTGAAGTTTGTATGGCTATGTTAGGAATATGCCGTGGTTTTCCAAACGTAATTTGGGAAAAGCGCGATTTTTTTTCACAAATCGGCTTTTGATGCGCCTCGATGATGCAAAAAGGCACTATTGCGGGGCATGATAAAAAGCCACTACCCTCACTTAGCTTATTGTTTTTCGGCTGGAATTTCGGCTATTTCGCGGAGTTAAGCGTAGTTTCAGATTTTTCCTACACTTTACCTCGCTCTTGGAGTTCTACAATTGTCCGCTATTCAATTTCAAAATTCCGCGATGCCTGCTTTCTTTGATTCACTTCAACCTCTATGTGCCCGTCTGGCAATCGGGTTGACTGTGCTCGCCACAACGGCTCAAGCCCAAGTACCGAGCACGGTCGATAGCGAAGAACAACGCCGACGCACACAAGAACAGTACCAACAGCGGATGCGTCAGACGGAGGAACCGGTAGTCAAGCTGGCCGATGGCGAATATGTAGCCGAGCAAGCCTTGCAGTTACCGGCAGAAAGCCCTTGTTTTCCCATCAAACAAATACACTTGCAATTGCCCGAGCAACTCTCAGAGAGCGTGCGTGCGGCCGGCGCATTCGCCTTGCCACAAGACAAGCTGCATTTTGCCCACAGTTATCTGCAGAATTATGTCGGTACCTGTATCGGCAAACAAGGGCTCAATTTGATCGTCCAAGGTCTGGGCGCGCTGATCTTGGTGCGCGGCTACAGCACCACGCGCATTGGTATTCCCGAACAAGACTTGTCCAGCGGTACGCTCAGACTGAGTCTGATACCAGGCATGATACGGCGCATTCACATCAAGGACGCGCAAATACGTACCAGCACCCGATCGACCTTCCCCGGCCAAGCCGGCACCCTGCTCAATTTGCGCGATTTGGAACAAGGCTTGGAACAACTCAAGCGGGTCCCGAGTCTGGATGTGGAAATGCAAATCATCCCCGGTGACACAGCGGGGGAAAGTGATGTACTGCTCGACATCGTCCAAGGCAAGCCCTGGAAAGTCAGCGTCACGCTCGACGACAGCGGCAGTCGCAGTACCGGAAAATGGCAAGCCGGCGTCCAGGTCGCGCTCGACCAGCCGCTCGGCTTGGCCGACATTTTCTCGTTCGGTTTCAACAGCGATGCCGACCGCGCCTCTGATCGCCGCAGTACCAGCGGCAATCATTTTTATTACGCGCTGCCATTCGGGTATACCGAACTGGCCTTCGCCGGCAGCAGTTACGATTATCAACAAAAAATCGCTGGCCAAGAGGCCGACTTTATCTGGAGCGGCCGCTCGAAAAATCTTGATGTACGCCTGAGCCAGGTATTCCAGCGCGATCAGATGCAAAAAAATACCTGGCAATTCAAAACTGGCAAACGCTGGAGTCGCGCCTACGCCAACGACGCCGAGCTGGGCAACCAACAACGCCATACCAGCTTTGCCGAACTATCTTGGCTGCACAAACACTATTTTGGGCGCGCCCAACTCGACTTCAATTTGACCCAGCGTTGGGGCGTCAACTGGTTCAATGGCCAAGCCGACCCGCCGGCCGAACTGCGGAAAGACGATGACGGCAGCTTCCGTTACAGCTTGCAAACCATCGATGCCAGTTTCATCGCACCATTTCAATTTGCACGCCACTCCTTGAGCTGGATGAGCAGCTTGCGCGCCCAATACAGCAATGCGCGACTGTATGCCAGCGACCAATTCAGCATCGGCAACCGCTACACCGTGCGCGGCTTTGACGGCGAGTTGAGTCTGGCGGCCGAACGCGGTTTTTTTCTGCGTAACGAAGTCAAGCTCGCGCTCGGCGGATCCGGCACCTCCCTTTACCTCGGCCTCGATCTGGGTAAAGTCAGCGGACCTGCGCGCAGCAAATTAGCCGGTGACAAGTTGGCCGGCACCGCCCTCGGCCTGCGCGGCGCTTGGGGGGGACTGCAATACGACATCTTCTCGGCTTGGTCGCTGTATCAACCCAGCCACTTCCCCAGCGCCAGCCCGGTCGCCGGAATCAACCTGAGTTGGCAATATTGACGCCCTGCTCGTTATGACATCAAAACTATTTTTTTATCATGAATAAAAACGCTTACCGTATCGTTTTCAACAAAAAACGTCAGTTGCTGATGGTGGTTGCCGAACAAGTAAGCAGCGCCGGCACTGGCGTGCGATCTGCAGCACCATCCAGCGCGCGGCAGACTAGCCAGCGTCTGTGGCGTTTCACCCCCTTGACAATATTGCTCGCCAGTTTATTTGGTACGCTGGCACAAGCCCAGATCGTCACTGCCCCCGGCACCAGCGGCACCAGCATTGCACTCACCGCCAATGGCCGCCCGCTGGTGCAGATCGCCGCCCCCAACGCCAGCGGACTGTCGCATAACCGCTATGAAAAATTTAATGTCGACGGCAACGGTGCCATCCTCAACAATGCCAACAGCGCCGTTCTGACGCAGCAAGGCGGCTATATCGCCGCTAACCCGCATCTCGGCAAAGAAGGCGCGCGCATCATTCTCAACGAAGTGCGCGGCAGTGGTGCCAGCCAATTGCATGGCTTTGTCGAAGTCGCCGGCCAACGCGCCCAAGTCATTATCGCCAACCCGAATGGCATCAGTTGCAGCGGCTGCGGCTTCATCAATACCGATCGCGCCATGCTCAGCACCGGCGCGCCGGTATTCGACAGCGCTGGCGCTTTGAACGCCTGGCGGGTCACGCGCGGTGCGATTGAAGTCAGTAATCTACAAGCCGCCAACATCGACAGCCTCGACTTGATCGCGCGTACCGTGCGCGTCAATGGCGCGATCTGGGCCAAACAATTACGTGTCATCAGCGGGGCCAACCAAATCGACCACGCCGCGCTTGGCGTGCAGGCTATCGCCGCTGCCAACGACACGGCGGCCGACGCGGTCGGCATTGATGTCGCCAGCTTGGGCGGCATGTATGCCAATAAAATTCGCTTAGTCGGCACTGCCGCTGGGGTTGGCGTGGTCAGCCTCGGCAATCTGGCCGCCCATAGCGGCGAACTGGAAATTAACAGCCGCGGCCACATTACTTTAGCCGGCCAGACTACGGCACGGGACGGACTGGTCATCAACAGTGACAGCAGCATCACCCAGCGCGGCCAAATTTACAGTCAACAACAAGTCAGCTTGCACAGCAAAGAATTACTGAGCAACAGCGGTGACATCCGTGCTGGCCAAGACCTCACGTTGCAAGCGCAAGCCTTGCAATCGAGTGGTAGCTTGGCGGCAGGGGTAGACGACACCGGTGTGATCGAGCGCAAAGCCGACCTGCGTATCCATACCGACACCGTGCTGCAAACCAGCGGCTGGCAGCTCGCCGGCGGCGCGATCGACATGCGAGCCGCCAGCATGCAACTCGACGGTGCCAACACCGAAGCGGGCGGAGCAATCAGCTTGCAAGCGCGTGAAGGCGAGCTCACGCATCGTCAGGCGACGCTACAAGCCGGTCAAGCACTCCACATCGAGGCGGCAGGCACGCTACACAATGACGGCGGCACACTGCATGGGGCCAGCATCAGCATCAGCGCTGGCGGCATGAATAACCAAAATGGTGGTATCACCAGCGCCGGCAGTATCGCGCTCGCCAGCAACACCTCAATCGACAACAGCGCTGGCAACATCCTCTCACACAGTGATAGCCTGCAATTACACAGTGCACAACTCAGCAATCAATCCGGGCGCATCGCGCTGACTGGTGCAGGTCTGCTGAGCATCAACAGCAATGTCCTCGATAATGGCAGCGGGCAGATCGCCAGCAACGGCGACTTGTCGCTGCAGGCACAGACACTCACGAATCAGGGCCAACTGAGCGCCATATCCCATCTGCAAGCCGTGGTCACGCAGCGACTCAATAACGACCAAGGGACGCTGAGCGCGGCACAACTAAGCCTGCAGACGCCGCATCTGAGCAACCAGTCCGGTCAACTTATCCATTCCAGCAGCAAGGCGGCGCAGTTCGCCGTGACTGAGCAATTCGATAATCGCAACGGCCACTTGTACAGCGAGAGCGAACAACTGAGCTTGGCCCCGGCATTGCTGCAAAACGATGGCGGCAGTATCAACCATGCCGGCACCGGCAGACTCAGCATAGATAGCGCGACCATCAGCAACCGCGCCGGCCAAATCAACGGCAAGGCCTTGCTCACCATCTCCAGCGCCGGCACGCTCGACAACAGCGCCGGACTGATCCAAGCGGCACACGCCTTGCAAGTGCGCGCCACCACGCTCGACAACAGCCAGGGCCGACTGCTCTCGCTCAATCAAGACGGTATGTACCTCGCTGCCAGCGGATACTTGCACAACCTCGATCAAGGTGTGATCGCCGCGAACGGCGATGTCACGCTCGAAGTCCAGCAACTACGCAATCAGGGTAGGATCAGCGCCGTACAGCATCTGCAAGCCCGCATTGCCACCTTACTCGACAATGAAGATGGTCAACTACAGGCCAGCCGCCTGTCACTGTCCGCGCAAGATCTGCGCAATCAAGCAGGAAAAATCAGCCAATCCGGTAGCGACGAAGCGCAGATTGCCATTAGCGGCGTACTCGATAATCGCGCCGGTCTGATTGAAAGCAACAGCACCACCCTGCACTTGGGGCCGGCACGCTTACTCAATCAGCAAGGTCAAATCCATCATGTCGGCAGTGGATTACTCGACATCACCAGCGGCGTGATCGCCAACCAAGGCGGTAGCCTGCTCAGCAATGCCTCGATAGCGCTTGCCACTGAACAAGAAATTGACAATACTCAAGGCAGTGTACAAGCGGCGCAAGGCCTGCACATACAAGCCGGCCAGTTCAACAATGAGGGCGGTCGGGTCTTGGCACTGGGCCCGCAAGGTCTGTCCATTCGCAGCAATGGCGCGATCAATAATCTGGCGGCCAGCCGCGCCGACGGTAAAACCGGTGGTTTGCTCAGCAGTCATGGTGACATGCAATTACAAGCAAACAGCTTGCGTAACAACGGCGACATTATCGCCACAGTAGCCCTCAACGCCAAATTCGAGCAGGCACTCGATAACCGCGCTGGCCAATTGCGCAGTCAAGGTCAAATGCAACTCGATGCCGCCACGCTCAATAATCAAGCGGCCCGCATCGACGCCCCCGAACTGCACATAGTCGCCCAACAAATCGATAACCGCCACGGCCAGATCGCGGCCGATGCCTTACACCTCGACAGCGACAGCGTCGACAACCGGGCCGGCCGCTTGCAACACTTTGGTCACGGCAGCAATATCCTCAACATTCGCAGCCTGCTCGACAACAGCGAGGCCGGTAGCATCCATAGCAACAGTGAGCAATTACTGCTCGCCCCTTGGCGTATCAACAATGACAGCGGCAGTATCTTGCTCGCCGGTCAGGGCCAACTGCAATTGCAAGTCGGTGCGGAACTGAGTAACCGCCAAGGCACGCTGGGAAGCAATGGTGAATTGCAGCTCAGTGCCGGGCAACTCGACAATCAAGGCGGCAGCATCGCCGCCGCCAAACACAGCGCGCTAAGCGTCAGCCAACTGTTTGACAACCGCGCCGGCCAAGTGCTGGCGGCCAAGGACTTGCAACTGAGCGCAGCCAACATCGACAATCGCGGCGGCACCTTGGAGGCCGATCGACTCGACCTCGACAGCCATCAGTTCAACAATCAGGGCGGCAAGTTACAACAATTCAGTCAGGCCGACAGCCGTCTGCGTATCCGCGACTGGCTCGACAACAGCCAAGGCGAGATCCGTCTCAATGGCAGCCAGATTCTGCTGCAAGCGGGAGTATTCGAGAATCATGAGGGCAGCCTTCAGCATGCCGGCAGCGGTACGCTGCAATTACAACTCGGCGAAGGACATAATCGCGCCGGCACCATCCTCGCGAACAATCACATCGACCTGCAAGCTGCGCGCTTCGACAACCAAGCCGGTAAATTATTCAGCCATGGTGATGCCAGCCTCGTCGTCAGCGGCAGCATCGACAACCGTGCCGGCAGTGTGCAAGCAGCACACGCCCTCACCCTACGCGCCAACGACATCGACAACCAGGGCGGCCGCCTCCTCGCGCTCGGCAACAGCGCACTGAAAATCAGCGCCAAGGCCGGCCTCATCAACCGCGACGACTGGCGTGCCGATGGCGAATCAGGCGGTCTGATCGGCGGCAACGGTGCCGTTGATATCCAGGCAGGCACACTCACGAATCACAGCAAAATCAGTGCTGCGAACAACTTACAATTAAGCATCGCCGCACTACTCGACAATCAAGGCGGACGCTTACTAGCCGGGCAAACGCTGCAACTGAGCACGCCCACGTTGCTTAACCGCGATGGCGAAATCGACGCCAAACTTCTGCTGCTGCAAGCTGACGAAATCGATAACCAAGCCGGAAAAATCAGCGCCGATGGCTTACACATCGACGCCTTACGATTATTCAATCAAGCCGGCCTGATCAGCCAATTTGGAGCCAGCCCCAGCCGACTTAATCTCAGCGAAATACTGATCAACAGCGACGCTGGACAAATCGTCAGCAATGCCGCGCAACTCGACATCATCACTGCGGCCCTCGCCAACGAGCGCGGCAGCATCCGGCATGCCGGCAACGACAGCTTGCGCATCGAGGCTGGCCAAGTGCGCAACCAAGCCGGCACTATCAGTAGCAATGCTCGCTTGCAAGTGCAAGCTGACTGGCTCGACAACCGCCAAGGACAGTTGCACACTGTCCAGACTGCCGCACTGCGCCTCAACGGCGCAATCGACAACCAACAAGGCAGCATCCAAGCCGGGCAAGGCATGCAAGTGCAAGCGACGACGCTCGACAACAGTGACGGCCATTTGCTCTCTCTCAATGCCGACGGCTTACAGATACACACGACTGCACATCTTGAAAATGCCGGCGGCCAAATCGGCAGCAACGGCGCGATGCAACTGCAAGCCGCCAGCCTCAGCAACAGCGGCAGCATCACTGCGGCACAAGCACTGCAAGCACACATCGACGGCTCATTCAATAACCAACATGGTCGCCTGGCCGCCGCTGAAACACTGAACCTGCAAGCCAGCACGCTCGACAACCGCTCAGGCCAGCTCGATGCGCGCGACTTGCACCTGAACATCACAGCACTCGACAACCGCGATGGCCAGCTCAGTGCCGACCAATTACAATTACGCAGCGAGCAAGTCGACAACCGCAACGGCAGCATCCGTCAATTAGGTCTCGCGGCCAGCGAACTGCTGCTGAGCGGCCGCTTCGATAACCGCCACGGCCTGTTGCAAAGCAATGCAGACAGCCTGCTGCTCCACGCCGCTGCCATTGACAATGAAAACGGACAATTACTACATGCCGGCAATACTCGCTTCGCACTGCAAACTGGCCTACTCAACAACCAACAAGGCAAGATCGCCAGCAACGGCAGGCTGCAGCTCCAAGCCCAGCAATTCCACAACCAGCAGGCACAGATCGAGGCCGGTGCCGCTCTCGCCATCGACGTCGACAGCGTAATCGATAACAGCGATGGCAGCATCCGCGCCGCCGGTGCGCTGCAACTGCAGGCCGACACCCTCATCAACGACCGTGCCAGCCTGCTCTCGCTCAACGGCGACGGACTGCAAATCGCCCTGCGCGCGAGCCTCTTCAACCGCAGCACGGGCGCGCAGCAAGCGCGCATCGGTAGCAATGGCAGCCTGAGCATCAACGCCGCCACACTGCATAACCGCGGCCTCATCAGCGCCGCCGACACACTGCACGCCCAAGTGAGGGAACAACTCGACAACCAAGATGGTGCAATGGCAGCCGGGCAGCAACTGCATCTCGATGCCGTCAAAATCAACAACCGCAACGGCCGACTCGATGCCGAGCACATCGTGTTGCGCGGCACAGAAATCGACAATCGCCAGGGCAATATCAGCGCCGAACAAATCAGTCTCGATAGCCACACGCTCAATAACCAAGCTGGCCAAATCAAACAGTTCGGCAGGGCAGAAACCCGCTTGGCCGTCAGTACCATGCTCGATAACAGCCTAGGTGGGCAAATCCACAGCAACAGCGAAAATCTGCGCTTAGCACTGCAACATTGGAACAACGATGGCGGCAGTGTAGAACTGGCCGGCAGCGGTTTGCTCGACATCGAAGTTGCTGCCAGCTTATCGAATCAGAACGGAACCATAGGCAGCAACGGCCAGCTACAAATCAGCGCAGATCACCTCAACAACCAGGCCGGTCAGATTTTTTCGCAACAACACACCGCGCTCAGCGGCCGCCTGATCGACAACCGCCAACAGGGAAAACTCAGCGGTGCCCAATTCACCCTACGCAGCGAACAACTCGACAACCGAGAGGGGAAAATCGAAGCGCTTCAACGCGACCTGCGGCTCGATACGAACGCACTCGATAATCGCGGCGGCAGCATACAACACCTCGGCAGCGGCAGCTTAGCCATGACGGTAGCGCAGCAACTCGACAACAGCAGCATACAAAACATCGCCGGCTTCATCGGCAGCAATGGCCAATTGCAACTCCATGCCGGCCGCATCGACAACCGCCACGGCACCATCTACAGCCAACACGATGCGCAAGTGCACAGTGCCGACGTCGTCAACAACCACACTGGCATCATCCAAAGCGATGGCGCACTCACCCTCAGTGCCGTCGGCGCACTCGATAATCAGCAAGGCCGCATAGAAAACAATGGCAGCGCCGCCGTGCTCGCCATCAGCGCCCTCAGCTTGGACAATCGCGCCGGCCGCATTGCCAACAGCGGCAGTGGCAGCAGCCGCATCATCAGCCACAGCGCTGTACACAATGCCGGCGGCACCATCGGTAGCAACGGCGAGGTCTACCTCGCCGGCATCGAACTCAGCAACATCGACGGTGCCAGCATCATCGCCGGCGGCGCGCTGACACTGGCGCTCCGCGATCTGCTCGACAACCGCAACGGCAGCATCTTTGCCACCGACACGATTACCAGTGAGGATGCCAGCGCCCGCCTCGACAACCGCGCCGGCCAGCTCACTGCCGGCCAAGCCATACGACTACAGTTTACCGCCGTCGACAACCGCGCCGGCCACATCCGCCATCGCCAAGCCGACGCCGGCGATGCCACCGCTGAAACCGTGCGCAGCATTACACTGAGCAGCGGCAGCTTACAAAATGAAGGCGGACATATCGACAGTCTGGACGACCTCACCCTCACGCTCGCCAGCCTCGACGGTAGCGGCAGCCTCGCCGCCGGCCGCGACGCCGCGATCACCCTGCAAGGCGACTACCACAATGCCAGCGGAAAGCAATTCAGCGCCAACCGCGACCTGTATTTCAGCACCAGCGGCAAGCTCAGCAACGACGGCAGCCTGAGCGCGATGCGCCATCTTCATCTCAACGCCGGCGCGCTCGACAACCGCGGCCTCATCAATGCCGGCGGTGGCAACAGCGGAATCACAGTCAGCGGCACTCTCAATAACTGGGGACGCGTCTACGGCGACGACATCGCCATCGGCGCCACTGCACTCAGCAATACCCAAGACCGCAGCGGCAACGCCGGCGTGATCGCTGCGCGCAGGAAACTTCAGATCGGTGCCACCAGCATCAGTAATACCGAAGGGGCGCTGCTCTACAGTGCCGGCCAGTTGCGCGTCGGTGCCAGCCTCGATACAGCCCAGCAAGACAGCGGCAGCGCTGCATACTTACTCAATGCCTCCGCCAAGATCGAAGCCGATGGCGATATCGAACTCAATGCCCTTACCATCGACAATCGCAACGACCATTTTGCCACCGAACAGCGCGTGACGTCGACCAAGGAGATCAAAGAGTATCAACTCCAAAACGATAGCCAACGCTGGGACAGCACGCTGGTGCGCCAAGCACGATGCAACCCGGATAACTTCGATTGCCTTTTCATGCCAGATGGCAGCTCTGGACAAAACTACACCGAATATAATTACACCCGTACCATCAGCGAGACCTTCATCACGCAATCGCGCCCGGCCGAACTGATCAGCGGTGGCAACCTGCTCATCAACGGCATAGTCAACAATAACAACAGTCGTATCGTGGTCGGCGGCACCCTGCATGGCGCGCCGACCAGCATCACCAACAACGAAAGCCCGGGCACCACCTTCATCGACGACCAAGGCACCTCGCAATACACCTATACGCGGTGGCATGGGGGCTTTACCAGAGAACGAAAAAGACACTGGAACCCCCACCAAACCTATGCCCCGGCGATACAGCAACAAACCAGCGCCCTGCAAATCGCACCCAACCTATGGCAAACGTTCAACAGCGCGATCGCGGTCACGCCACTCGACGTCAGCAGCGCCGCAGTATTGGCCTTAGGTACTAACCAGGCCGCCCCCACACTCAGCGGCACGGCGGCAGGCGTCGCCACGCTCAGCGCAGGCAATACGGCGCCCACCACGCTCAACGACAACATCACCGTATTGGCAGCCGCGCAAGGGCAGGCCGGTAACGACACCAGCCTAACGGCGACGGCAAGCACACAAGTCGCCGTCTCAGGTAGTGCCGGTAACGCTGCCAGCATCAACGCCGGCAGCGATGCCGGCACGCCGGTATCTGGCGCAGACAGCCATACGCCGCAGCAGATTGCTCAAATCAGCGAAGGCTCAGGCAACAGCAACAGTAACAACATGGCCGCCGACAGCATCAAGCCCATCAGCGCACCGGCCGCCAGCGTCGCCGCAGCCAGTATCGTCAGCGCAACAGGCCCACAAACCCTGGCTCAGGCTGGCCTCGCCTTGCCACATTTGGTCTTACCCAACAAGCAGTTATTCCAAGTGCGCCCTCAATCAAGCTTGCCCTACCTGATAGAAACCGACCCGGCATATACCAACTACCAAAGCTTCCTCTCCAGCGACTACCTGTTAAGCCAAATCGGCAGTGACCCACAAAGAATTCAAAAACGCTTAGGCGATGGATTTTATGAACAAAAACTGATCAACGAGCAAATACTCGAACTGACCGGTCGCCGTTTCCTCGGCGCTTACGGCTCGAATGAAGAACAATACCGCGCCCTGATGACAGCCGGTGTCGCCACAGCCGAACAATTTCAACTCACCCCTGGCATTGCGCTCAGCGGCGCGCAAATGGCCGCGCTCACGGCCGACATGGTGTGGTTAGTCGCGCAATCACTCACCCTGCCCGACGGCAGCAGCGACCAAGTATTGGTACCGGTCGTGTACTTGGCGCAAGCCCATACCAGCGACATCAAGCCGAACGGCGCGCTGATTTCAGCCCAGCACATCGACCTGCGCCTGCCCGGCTCCTTGCACAACAGCGGCACCCTCTTAGCTGCTGGCAACATGCACATACAAGCCAGCAATATCCACAATACCGGCCAGATCAACAACACGGCCAGCAGCGGCAACACCGTCTTAACTGCCAGCAACGACATCATCAATCACGGCGGTACCATCAGCGGCCATCGCGTCGGCATCCTGGCCGGCCGCGACGTCCTCATCAGCACCAGCACCACCAGTGCCAGCAACAGCTTCGGCACGGCAAGCAATGGCTACGCCAGCAGCCACACCCTGATCGACCGCGTCGCCGGCGTTCACGCCGCCCAACTCAGCATCAGCGCCGGACGCGATCTGACACTCACCGGTGCCGACATACAAAGCAGCGGCAGCGCCAGCCTGCTCGCCGGCCGCGATGTCAACTTGCAAGCCGTCACCACCAGCCTCGCCTCGAACAGCCAAACCGATAGCGGCAACTCGCTGCGCCAGTCCAACACCACCGTGCACGGCACCCAGCTGCACAGCGGCGGCGACCTGCTCATCCGCGCCGAGCGCGACCTCAGCGCCAGTGCCGCCTACCTGCACAGCGACGGCAATCTCATCGCCACTGCCACGCGCGACCTCACCATCGCCAGCGCCGCACAAAACAACAGCTTCAATCAGGCCACGACCCAGAGCAGTAGCGGTTTGTTCTCGTCTTCCATGAACCACAGCCAAGCCACGCAACAACAAAGCCAAGCCGTATCCAGCACCATCTCGGGTGAGCGTGTGCAATTACAGGCCGGCAACAACCTCGCCATCGTCGGCAGCCATGCCGTCGCCAGTGGCGACCTCGCCCTCGCCGCCGGCCATGATCTGCGCATACAAAGCGCGCAGAACAGCAGCAGCACGAGTCTACATAGCGAACAACAACAAAGCGGCCTGTTCGCCAGTTCTGGCGGCATCACCTTGGGATCACAAGCCAGCCAGCACACCAACAGCAGCACCACCCTCAGCCAGCAAGCCAGCACCGTTGGCAGCACCGGCGGCACCGTCACCCTCAGCGCCGGTAATCAGTACACCCAAAGCGCCAGCCACGTCCTCGCCGCCGGCACCGGCGACGTTCAAATCTTAGCTAAAAACGTAACCCTCAGCGCCGCCAGCGACACCATGCAAGCGAGTCAGAGTAGCCACAGCCAGCAAAGCGGTCTGAGCCTTTCCATCAGCAACCCCGTGCTCAGCGCGGCCAACAGCGTACAACAAATGGGCCAAGCCGCCAGCCAAGTCAGCGATCCGCGTTTGCAAGCGCTGGCCGCCGCCAGTGCCACCCTGGCCGTTAAACAAGCGGCCAGCAGCGTTGCCAATAATCCCGGCAGCGCCGGCGGCATCCAGATCGGTATCAGTCTGGGCAGTAGCCAAAGCAGCAGCCAAAGCCAACAAAGCAGCCAACAGGCGGCCGCCAGCACGGTGCAAGCCGGTGGCAATGTCATTATCGTTGCCAGCGGTGATCCAGCTAAAAAGGACGGCAACATCGCCATCAGCGGCAGCCACCTCAACGCCGGCGGCCACGCCGCCCTGATTGCCGACGGCGATATCACGCTGCAATCAGCGCAAAACAGCAGCCAACAAAGCAGCAGCAACCACAGTAGCAGCGCCTCACTCGGCGTTGGCCTCGGCATCGGCGGCACGAACAGCGGTTTCACCGTCACGGCCAACGCCAGTCAGGGCAAAGGCCAAGGCAATGGCAGTGACATAAGCCACAGCAACAGCAGCATCAGCGCCGGCAAACAGTTACTGATTTCATCGGGTGGCGATACCACGCTCGCCGGTGCCGTCGCCAGCGCCCACACCATCACCGCCCAAGTTGGCGGTAACCTCCACATCGCCAGCCAACAAGACAGCAGCAACTACAACAGCACCCAACACAGCGCCGGCATCGGCGTCGCCATTCCTATCGGTGCCGGCACCGGCAGTGTCAGCGGCCAGCTCAGTAATAGCAAGATCAACAGCCAGTATGCCAGCGTTGGACAACAATCCGGCTTACTGGCCGGTGACGGTGGTTTTACTGTTCAGGTCGGCGGTAAAACCGCACTCACGGGTGCCGTGATTGCCAGTACCGCGCAAGCGCTTGAACAAGGGCTGAACAGTTTTAACAGCGCCAATGGTTTGGTGATGAACGATATGCAAAACCAAGCAGCATTTAGCGCACACAGCATGAGTGCCAGCGGTGGCGTCGGCACGCTGCCAGCGGGGAACCAAGGTACGGCCCTCGGTTTGGGTCTGGCTGGGGGAAATGCGCAGAGCGTTAGCCAGAGCGGGATTTCCGGCATCGCAGGAAACACCAGCATCACCAGCGATGCCGCACAAACCGGCATTGCAGCGATATTCAATGCCCAGCAAGTGCAGCAAACTATCAACGCGCAAACGCAGATCACAGCAGCGGCCAGCCAGCAAGCACCGCAGGCCGTGGCGAGTTATGCAGAGAGCCAGCAAACTGCTTTGCGCGAACAAGCGAAAAACGAAAACGATCCGATCAAACGCGCCGAGCTACAAAGCGAAGCCGATAAGTGGAACGAAGGCGGTGTTAATCGCGCGAAGCTACACCTCGTCACCGGTGCATTAAGCGGCGGAATTGGTGGCGCACTTGGTGCCGGCGCGGCGGCACTGGCGACACCGATGCTTGAGCAGGTTCAGAACAGTATGGCTGAACAACTCACCGGAGCCAGTCTCGCGCCTGACCTTGCGAACATGGCGGCGCAAGCGATTGCGACCGGGGCTGCGGCAGGTATCGGTGGCGCGGCAGGTGGCGTATCAGGTGCGGCCATGGGCTTGGTGGTGGATGCGAATAATCGGCAGTTGCATCCTGATGAAACTGCAAAACTCAAACAACTTCAGCAAGGTAAAACCCAAGAAGAGCGACGACGGCTTACCGACGCAGCATGTGCGATGGTACATTGTTCCGCAGGAGTTCCAGATAGTGATCCCTATAAAACGGCACTGGCCGCATCCGAACAACGTGGGCAACAATACACGGCTGAACAGAGTCAGTTGAAAATTACCGGCCTGTTCTCTTACGAACGTTTAGACCCATTCGTTGATACCGTCGATCGTTATCAAATTCCAAATCGAACGGTCGGTGCAGTGCAAGGCGTCATGGGATCTGCGGCTGCGGCAAGTGCATTGACGGCTGGATGTGCAACTGTCGTTGGTTGCGGTCTTGGCGCGACGGTTGCAGGTACCAGCCTGGATTATTCGCATGCCGGGTTTCAGCAACTTATCAACGGAAATTTGACGCCAACCTATGGCGAGCAAGCATTGCAAAGTTTGGGATTGAGTCCACAGGCTGCGGCATCGATGTATGGTGCTGTTAATCTTGGGGCGACGGTTGGTAGTGTGGTACTGGCTAATCAGGCTGGTATCAAGTTGACGCAAGCTAATACGTTGGCGCAGGCAAGTTATAAGGACTTTAATGCTGCCGGAGTAAAGATTACCCCTGAAATAATGCAAACTCATCAGGCTCAATCTTTGATTGCGGAAATAAAAGCCGGCAGTCCAACGTTGTCAGCATCAAGAGCAGAAGACATTGCAGCTGGCTACCTTCAATCAGGTACTAATCTTCCGCAAACGGGCATCGCCACGTCAGGCAGCACTTTGGTCAAAGTTGTTCCCAAAGGAGATGTGGTATCGGCTATGACTGGCTATTGGATGAGTCCCCAACAAGCACAGGCGGTTGCATTAATGACGCCAGAGCAGGCAGGGAAAGTGCTCGGTCTGCCGGCAACGCAAGCGGCCAACATACTTAAAAACGGCGTGGACTTCTATGCGATCACGCCCAAGACAGGCACGACACCGACTGTATTCGTGTCAAACGTTGCCAACACGACGCAAGGCGTAGTAACGATGCCAGGAGGCGCGCAGCAAGTCATTGTGCCAAACCGGAGTCAATGGACAACGCCTGCGCCGGTCAATCCCTTCACGTTGCGTAGCGCAGGAGGTGGCTAATGGACAAGGTAAAGAATTTGCAAGAGAAGGCGCGAGTGTTGCGTGAATTGTTGGAGCGGTATGCCAAGGTCGATGACGATGCCGAAATGGTATTGGAATTCATGATGCCGCTGTTCAAACAAATTGAGACTGGAGAAATCACCCCCCCGCATGAACATGAATACCGCTGGTACTTTGCGAACACGGAATCGCCGTTGTTCCAATATGATGATCTTTGTGAAGCGGCGGCAGAATATGCCCGTGCATTAGAAGATTGGAATAATTTTCTGCCATTTCCGCCCTGGCACACCTCAAAGCTATAGTGATATTTATAACAAATCACTCCCCACTCGCCTGTGGCAGGTAGCAGTTAAGAGAAGATCCGCGTTAGCGGCTCTTCGTTTGTCAGCGTCTTTTACTCGGTCGTAATCACCAGACACTCCATCATCACGCGCACCCGAACCCGCGAATGCGGGGTAAAGTTGGTTTAAAAGGTAGTAACTTAGAGAATAAAAATGAAAAATGAAAAACCATATAAGCAACTTTTTAAAGAAACGTTTACTAAAACATTTGGTGAACGTTATACGGAATTCTCTAATTTAGACAAAATTGCCTATTGGATATTCATTGCTTTTATTATTGCTGTTGTTATATATATGTTTTGTTTCAGATGACTCCCCTCTGTGTCAGGATAGTTGGTACTTTGCAAATATGGAGGCACCGTTATTTCAATACGATGATCTTTGTGAAGCGGCGGCAGAATATGTCCGTACATTAGAAGATTAGAATAATCTTCTGCCATTTCCCCCTGGCACACCTCAAAGCTATAGTGATATTTGTAAAAAAGCACTCCCACCCGCCAGTGGCTAATAATCGGCAGTTGTATCCGACAGAGATAAACTGGATTAAAGACAATGCAACTCGCTATGCCTCGCAAAATGGCATCTCAATTGATCAAGCAGTGCAAACGTTGACAGCACAAGCAGATCGACAAGTGCAATCCGGTTCTCCTGGTGAGTCGGATAAGCATGCCTCTGTATTCTTGAAAGAAGCCCATGGTTTGCTGCCGGCAGAAGGGAACTCTGGCACAGGCTATATGTTCTATGCTACACCGACACAACAAGCCAACCCGGAAATGTATGCGCAATATGGCAATACCAATACACCGTCAGCAAGTGCGATTGCCCAAGCCATCACACATAAAGAACAAGCCTTACAACAAGCAGGCAGCCAAACGCTGCTTGCCGCCAGCGTGGCTGGCGTGGTTGCCGGTGCAGGTCCGATAGCGATGATTAATGGCACGCCGATTTTTAGTACTGGAGGTGCTTTGGGTTCGAGTATGTGGGCTTCGCCGGTGGGGACGGCGGCCATTAGTGCGGGTATTAATGCAGGTGCGCAATATGCCCAGAATGGATCAATCAATCCGGTCGATGTTGGAGTTGCAGCCATGACGGGCGGTGCTGGTAGTTATGGAGGTTTATTGTGGAACGTGGGTGTCAATGCAGCAGGTGGTGCGGGAGGCGGAGTTTTTCAAGCTAGTTGTCGCCTAAAAGTAAATTTTTATGCCGCCAGTTTCAGTTCTTGATATACGTCCTCA